>JAEPQQ010000011.1:0-34951 GCA_017640445.1 Bacteroidia bacterium
CTCCTTCAATCTTGGTTTAAAGTACAATTCGTACAAGGGGCTTGGAATGAACTGGGGAGCCGGCCTTTCACACGAAATGTCAAAGAAAACAGGCCTAAATGCCGGACTGTCTATTGGGTATTCAGACGAAGGAGGTATGGATATATCACCCGACCTGAGTATTGCAGATCCGATCAAACAGGAGAATCGCAAAAGCAAGTACAAGGTTGGAGCAACGTTTAACTCGAGGGCTGGTATGCGCTCTATGAATGTGAGCAGAACCACAACAACAACCTATAAGGATGAGGTTCAGGATAAGGATCGGGTGGTGCGCAAAAGTCGAAATGCAAAGCTGATGTACAATTTCGGTAGCAGTTCCTATTCGCCTGGAATAAGCACACCTTTTTCCGGTTTTGGAATGGACTTCAACTACAAGTTTGGCACGGACATTTTTGGAGCCTATGGAGACATGACACTGGGTGGATCTTTCACCAATCAATACATCGCCAAGAAGGATCAGGTTATCGATAAGGCGGGTTATGGTTATCTCTATGAGCAACACGCCCCACAATCTTCGGAGGCCGCTTCGCGAGACTATATTTTGGACTTCCAACGCCACAACCAGCTCCCGCTTATGAAAGCAACACCGTATCTACCATGGGCGCAACATACCAATGACATGTATGGCGTTTCTGCACAAGGAGTAGGAGGTACCTACCGGTTATTCAGAAATGAAATTTCTGTAGTTCATGACGATTACCGGAAAACCAGAGACAACAACTTCCGCCTTGGGTTTGAGGTAGGAGTTCCCGGTAATCTTGGAAAAGGATCGGTTAACTTCGGTTACAACCACAGTGGTTCAAAGTCCGGGCTATGGGATGATGGAAACAATCTGCTATCTAGAATCGGGGCAGTTAATAATAAAATCGATGAGGCATTCTATACAAGTGAAGGTAATGAGGCCAAACACTATTATGCCGATGCGGTAGACTATGAGCCTGCCTTTTTTAGGGAGGTAAATGAGCTGATCCCTCAAAACGAAGGTTTCTTAAACATAGTGGATCATGAGGACAACCTACATCCTAAGGTATTCCCGAACTGGTATTCAGGAAACTCGTATCCAAGGTCGGCAACCGTAATGAATACCTTATACGATGACGAGAACAGGCCAATTGGTTTAAATGCAGACAAAACTCAAAACATTGGCAAAGAGCGCACGACACGAAATAAGTTGTTTAGTTACCTAAAAGGTGAAGATGAGACGCATTGCCTAACAAAGAGTATTGAATCCATAACCATGAATTCAACGTATGTGAATGGTAAGCTTCCAATTGCTACGTCTATATCACGAAAGACCGGTTCCAGAGCGTCTCATATTTCTGAGGTAACCATAGTAAATGGTGACGGGTCTCGTCATGTATTTGGTATACCAGCCTATAACAACAAGCAAATTGAAAAGTCGTTTCGGGTGGAAGAAGCTTCTGCCGGAGATAAGGCAAAAGGCTTGGTTGAATACGATGAGAATAAGGATGATACACGGGATAACGACAATGGAATCGATCATTTCTTTTCTTCAACTGAAACTCCGGCGTATGCACATTCATACCTTATTACCGGGGTGTTGTCTCCCGACTATGTAGACTTAACAAATAACGGCATCACCGAAGATGATTTGGGTTCTGCGGTTAAGTTTAACTACACACGTACCCATGCCAACTACAAGTGGAGAACACCTTATAAAACGGATCGGGCTAAGTACTCAGAAGGTTACCATTCGGATAATACAGATGGTACGGGAAACATCGTTTACGGTGAAAAGGAAATTTGGCACGTACACAGCATTGAAGGCAAAACGCATATTGCTCTCTTTAAGATCTCTGAGCGAAACGACGGGCTGGGAGTGCTTGGCGAAGATGGAGGGAAAGATGTAACACAAAAGAAGCATAAGTTAGACAGCATCCAGTTGTTCTCTAAGCGAGATCTCATGGTAAATGGCAGCAATGCGGTTCCTATTAAAACGGTACATTTCGAGTATGACTACGAGCTTTGTCCTGGGGTTTCTAACCAGGTAAATGAAGCCAATGGAAAACTTACTCTTAAGAAGATCTATTTCACCTATGGAAATTCAAGAAAAGGAAAGCTGAACGCTTATCGGTTTACCTACGACAATACCAACGCATCGTACAACCTGATGACCTACGACATGTGGGGGACCTACACTCCGTATGCCAGTAGCCCGTCAAATGGCGAATTCCCGTACACAAATCAAACTAAAGCCACCGCAGATGGATACGCTGCTATGTGGAATCTGACTAAGGTAGAATTACCATCTGGTGGGGTGATTGAAGTTGAATATGAGTCGGACGATTATGCTTATGTTCAGGATAAGAGAGCTATGAGCATGCTCAAAATCAAGGATTTTGGTCGGTGGGATAATACAAGAAATAGTTTTGTTCGGGAAGAAGCGCTTTATGGGCTAGGTCTTGACAAAGAACAATATGACTATGTTTTCTTCGACTTAAAAGAAGACTTAACAGGGTCGGATGCCGTAGACGTTCTGAGAAAGGAATACCTGAAGGATGTTCAGGATCTGCAGGTTACGGTTTACTCTAAAATCACCAATAGCGGTTCAAATTACGAATACATCAAAACGTATGTGAAACCCGCTCATGTAAAAACATCCAATGGTTGGGAAATCGATTGTGGTGTAACCGATAATGGGGAAACTGGGTGGATTCGCATGGAGAAACAGCATCTGCGGGATAAGGATAAAGGCGAAAAGATCAACCCGGTGGCATTGGCAGCATTCCAATACACCCGAATGAATTTGAATTACCTCATTCAGCGAGGTGGGAACAGTAAAAAGTCGAATGCCAACGGGCGTATATCCTTTCCATTGGTTGGGACGTTCCTCGGTATGTTAGGTGATATTGCCAATATGGCTGCCGGTCCTAACAGGATGTTATTAGTTCGCAAGTTCTGCCGTGAAATTGTACCCAATCAATCCTGGATTCGTCTAAATGTTGCTGACAAACAAAAGCTGGGTGGCGGGCACCGTGTAAAACAGATCACCATCAACGACATGTGGGAAGACATCAATACATCGGATGCCAATGCAGTATCTGCGAGCTATGGTCAGCAATATTCCTACACGAAAAAGGAGGAAAGTGAAGTAGGGTATTACACAGAAATAAGTAGTGGAGTTGCAACCTATGAACCTGGAAATGGAAGGGACGAAAACCCCTTTGTTCAACCACACTTTTTTGATCAAAAACGACCGGGAGTACCAGACTCAAGATACACATTTGAGCATCCTATTGGCGAAAACTTCATGCCGGGACCATCAGTTGGGTACAGCGAGGTAACGGTAAAAAGCATTGACCACTCCGGACAAAATCGTAGTCATCGAACAGGTTATCAAGTGAGCCAGTTTTATACGGCAAGAGACTATCCGGTACAAATAAAGAAATCAGAGGTGGCTGGTAATTCATCTTTTACAAAGCCTAAATTCTCATTTAGTTTTATATATGGAGAGAAGTTCGAATTAGCTACTGCCGGCCAAGGTTATACGGTGGTTTTGAACGATATGCATGGTAAACCAAGCGCGAACTATTCTTATGACGAATTTGGGAAGTTGCTTTCTGGAACCGAATTTAAATATAGAACAGATGACGATGGAAACCTGGTAAACACAGCCCAGGTGATTCAACCAAATGGGGACATCGAGGAAAAAACACTAGGAGTGAATGTAGACCTGACGGTGGACTTCCAGAAAAAGTCAGATCAGTTCTTCAACGCTGATGGCGACTTCAACCTGGACATTTTCGTGGGAGGCATTATTCCTATTTTCATTCCCACTTTATTCCCTAATGTGAGCTTCTCGGAGACCAATGTCTACACAGCGGTTAGCACAAAAGTGGTTCGAAAGATTGGATTGCTTGAGCGCACTACGGCAATCAAAGAAGGGTCTAAGATTCATACGGACAACCTACTATACGACGGACAAACTGGTCAAGTTTTATTGACTTCTGTTGGTAACGAATTTGATGATGAGATATACAACTTCACTTATCCAGCGCATTGGGCGTACGATCGAGGAATGGGACAGGCGTTCAAGAATTGGGGGTTGGAAATAGCTGGTTTGGAGGTGACCAATGGTGTGTTAAGTCATGCCACGGAAAACCTCGAAGACTTCCTATATCCGGGTGATCTATGTTTGTTAAATTCACTGAGGCATGTAAATAAACGCGTTTACGTGGTCGAGAATAGAAAAACGTCGACACCTGATGACTTGTGCCTTATTACTGAATCAGGTGACCTGGTTACTAGTTTTGATCTGCTCGGGTTTAATGGTTCTGGAACTGTGCGGGTAATACGCTCAGGTAGGAGAAACATGGCCTCTATCTCAATGGGTTCAGTAACCACACGTACCAATCCAGTCCAACAAGTTGGAAGCACCTACCACCTGTCTTTCAGTAACGTGTTGGCAACATCGGCAGTTCAGTTTAGAGATAATTGGAGAACCGACTTACCGTTCATTTCTGGAGTATCGTGTGATACAACGATAACTGACTTTTACTGGGCGGTGCACAATTCAATGCAGCAGATTGTAGATAGTTCGATTTGGCAGCATAGTGCCGACAACTATATCGCTACGGATAGTGGAACCAACTTCCCAAGCAGCGTTAGTAAAACAGGATCGAACAATCGAGACATGCATTGGATCAACTACGATTCATGCTGGCAAGTGACCTTACTCGATTACCTGGGCAAACAAGGGGCTGACTTAAGTGATTTGAACGATTCGATCTTTAGTTATCGGGATCTTTATGTACGGTTTAAAGACTCCACTACCTCCATCCTGACGGAAGAGAAATTTACCTTACAGGATCCCTACACGTATGCAAACAATCCGAATGACGAGGTATTTGCCTATAAGGTTAGAGGTTACGATCCGTATATTCACGTCTCTACCGATAAGGCAACAACAGGTCAATATGATCTGCCCATTTTCTGGAGAGATTTAGATCATGCGAATAAGTTTCAAACGTGTAGAATTGGTGACATTGACGGATCCATCTCCGATTTCTTTTGGATGATCAGTGATACGATTTACTCCATTGATACAGGCACTACCCTAACCAACCTGGAAGATATCCTGGCTGAGAAGAATAAGATATCCGGAGGTTCGGTCAACATGCATGTTGTAGGGAAAGCAGATGATTTTACTATTTCTTTCGATAGTACAAATTGTACAGTTGACGTGACCTGTGACGTTGCGAACATTACAGACTTCATTAACATATTGAGCTACAACGTAGTGGATAATGAGTTTGCCACCATGGAGGCTCAGGTTCGGCGACTGGATTGGCAGTATACTCATGACACAACCGTTCTCGACACGGTAACATTTGAATTGACTTCAGATTGTTATCCATTTACTGAGTGTAATCAATTCTGTTACTCGAATGAACTCTCAGAGAAAGTAAACCCGTATCGAGTTGGGTTAGCAGGAAATTGGAGGCCTTATAAGAGTTGGACGTTTGTTGAAGACCGGGATTACAACGGGTCCAGCGCTGATCCAAGAACGGATGGAGATATACGTAATTATACTTCATTTTGGCAGAGATCAGGTGACCAGTACACACCAAACACTTCAGACGACAAGTGGGTGTGGACGAACGAGGTAACAGAGTATTCTCCATATGGAGTGGAAATTGAGAATATGGACCCATTAGGTAAATATTCCTCGGCACGATATGGTTTCGCCAATACACTACCTACGGCCGTTGGAGCTAACATGAGACATCGACAATTGTGGTATGAAAGTTTTGAAGAATATATGTACCTGAATGACATTAAGGACCAGTTTATTTGTCCTCAATGGTACTTCGTATATGACTCAACACTGGAATACATGGTGGAGCACACCGCTTTACTGGATGACGACTTCAGTCATTCAGGCAACATTAGTCTTGCGCTTACAACAAACGACTCATTTATACAGGAAATTCATTTAAATCCTGACTTCGATTCCAGTGCCATAACCAGTCTGGATGGACAGGAGTATTTTACTCGACAGAAAGATCAACTAACACCGTTTAGACCAACAAGTGGTAAATATCTTTTGAGCGCATGGGTTCATCAAGACGGTAACACGAACGACACATCGTACGATGAAACCTATGTCAAAATTGAGTTTGAAGACGACCTGGGAGGAATTACAGCGTATGAGCTCAAACCATCAGGTCTTATTATCGAAGGTTGGCAGCGGATAGAGACAAGCTTTACCGTACCCGCCAATCCACATATTATGCGGATTAAGTACATCACGGGTTCAGAAAAAGGTTGGTTCGATGACCTGAGAATTCATCCGTTTAATGGAAACATGAAGAGTTATGCATACGATTTCCGGACCCTCCGGTTAATGGCAGAACTTGACGAGAATAACTACGCCACTTTTTACGAATATGATCTGGAGGGCAATTTGATTCGGGTGAAGAAGGAAACCGTTGAGGGAATACAAACCCTACAGGAAAACAGACAACATCAAAGCAAATCTAACTAATACAATTATGAAGAAATTAATATACACGCTGCTAGTTTGTCTGTGTTATACGCTCTCTGGTGCACAGAACAGCCAATTGTCTGAAGACTTGGCAACAATTAATCACACCTATTTCGACCTACACAAGAAAGTGGCTGTAAAGGCCACAGCAACACAAGGGGAAAACGTAGTGACTACAAACTACGTTGCGTATATGGACGACATTGACCATTACTATATGGTTTCTGAGGGTACGGAAATGCTCATTTCATCATCGGTGAAAATTGCCCTAAACAAGGCAACGAATTCCGTGATGATCGACTCAAACGGACTAAACTCGACCGACGAGTTGCCTTTTGAGCTATTCGATACGATTACTCAGCTATACTCAAGTAAGGAACACTACAATTTGAAAAATGGGATAGAACGTTACGTGCTAGTGCCTGCTCTAACGGGTGTTCGTAAGATTGTAATTGACTTTGAACGAAAAACCATGCTGTTGAACAGGGTTCAACTGGTTTCCGAAGGTTCCAACGGAACGACAACGTCGCTCGATATTTACTATTCTTACGAACCGTTGAATGACACCGACATACCGGCTATTAGCAAGTTTCTGGTCTTTGATAAAGAGGGGGAGGCCAGTTTGACACCAGAATTCAACCAATACCGACTAATTAATTTCTTAAACCGATAAAACAAGAGTCATGAGAAAAAGTAACTGGAAAACAAAATTGTTGGGTTTAACGATTACCAAATCACTAAGACTCGTTGTAGCAACAACGTTGATCATGGCCGGGTATATGTCCTTTGCCGCCACTGAACCCGAAATTAAGGATTATGCGGACTGTGACACAATGGACGTTGATTCGTCGATCGTCATCTTTGATAACCTTTCATTCGACCAGGACGGTAACAAGTCTGGAACGTACTGGACACATGGTTATAAGCACTATAGCATAAGGAATACGGCCTATCTTGAGATCAATGAGTATCTCGATAGCTGTTTCCTGGATACATTTTCCTTTTGGGTAGACCTCGAGGTTAGCAGGAAGGATACCAGCAATACGTTGGTAACAGACACTATTCGACTGAAAGTGAATTATGATACGAGTCTGAGTGTTTTTAACAACGAAACGGCTAGTTACGTGTTTGAGAACGGGCTCTGGTCGAAAGCACGTATTCTGGCAATGAGTGATGCTTCTTTGAAGAAGTATGTGAAAATTGGCCAAACACTGATCATTGAACGTTACCGCACACTGGATCAAACTACGGATATAGACTTAAATACGGTAGTGGTAGTTCCGGGTACAGAGGAGGTTAGGTTTTCCTGGAACCCAATCGATGGAGCTGAATCCTATCAATTGGAGTGGACCTGGGTAGACGCCTTCGATAATAGTGGAACAGGAACATTGTCTTCTGCACTAAACGTTCAGGTGAACTTCCGTAACGATGCAACTCGTGTGAATATAGATAGCACGCACTACTCCATATCGGCTGCTTTTGAGGCAGGTTATCTGGTTGCAAGGGTGCGAGCGGTTGGAGTAAATAAACACAAAAAGGAACAAGTTGTCTTTGGAGATTGGTCCAACAATGGCTACCTGAGCTCACTGAGTTCATATACACTAAACAAAGAGTACGTTCAAATCATGACCGGGAATTCGATTACTCCGTTAGATGAGGAAATGAACTGGCAGTATGCATCAAGTTTCTCGGAAGGTGGTAAGCGAAGTGAAATGATCACTTACTACGATGGTTCGCTTAGGAACCGACAATCGGTTACCCGAATCAGCACCATAATGCAGGCGGTGGTAGGTGAAACGGTATATGACTATGAAGGGCGTTCTGCAGTAAACATACTACCGGTTCCGGCATTTGATCAGACGCTTCGATTTCACCCTGGCTTTAACTTAAGTAATGAAACAGGCAAACCCTATGACAAGAATGACTTTGATAGTGCAGTAGTTAGCCTCTGTGAGGTAAACATCGCAGGATTAAAGAATACTTCAGGAGCTTCTAAGTACTATTCTCCTGAAAATGATAGTGCCTCAAGCAGATCATTCGGTTTTATTCCAGATGCTCATGGTTACCCGATGAACGTAACCGAGTATGCCGCAGATGGAAGCGGTAGGGTGAAACGTCAAAGTGGTGTTGGAAAAACACACCAACTGGGCTCTGGGCATGAAACTTGGTACTATTTTTCTACACCAGGAGAGCAAGAATTGGACCGATTGTTTGGAAATGCAGTAGGTGCTGAGGTACATTACCAGAAGGGAATGGTTGTTGATGCCAATGGTCAAGTTACAGTCTCCTACAGGGACCTCTCAGGAAAGGTAATTGCGACATCTTTGGCCGGTAATGCACCCGATAGCATGACCAAATTGGGTTCTGAGGCGAATGCAAACGACACCCTGTTGCAGCATTTACCATCAGATTATTTACCCAACAGTGGTTTGATCCGTACCAATAAAGTGTTTACGGTTTCCTCGGACAACTCGTTGCACATGTTTGAGTACAAGCTGGAAATTCCACGCCATAGCGAGGATTCGTTTCCCGAACTGTGTTTTGATTGCGTGTATGAATTGGAAATCAGTTTGATGGACGACTGTGAGCAGCAAATGCTCGATGGCGATCCTAATACAGCTGGAAATCAACCAATCATCCGTATGGTTGGTATGGCAGGGGTCGATTTTGATGTGTCGTGCGATTCATCCGTGTTGACATACAACTTCGAGCTGGATACATTGATTGATACGACCAAGGTGTTGGCATATCTAAACATTGGGCGGTATACCTTGTCGAAGACGCTCCGAATCAGTGAAAACGCGTACGAGTATTACTGGGAAAAGGTTAAACAAGACCCCAACATCAAGACACTTGAGGACTTTGAAGCGGAGGCCATTGCTGAACAAGATACCATGTCGTGTTTTTACACCTGTCAGGAATGCTTTGACAGTCTCGGACAGTTTAACGACTACCAAAGTACAAGGTCGGTTGAGTTAAGTAACCTTGGCTATACGCTTGATCAAATTGATGAACTTGTCCGCGCAGAGTGGGATGCAAAGGTGGCCCAGTGTAGCACCTATTGTTTGGAACCAGAAACGACGTGTGAAAACATCTACAACACGCTTTTGATGGATGTTATGCCCGGTGGTCAGTACTTCCCAATACCGGATACAGCTACGGGCACAATTCCAAGTACGGGCATCTTCGATCTTACAGGGTCCAATGTAATCGGGTTTAACTACAAACAATTTGATAGCTCAGGCACGTGGTACGATCATGTGTATTGGGATAGAAACGGAGATACGATCAAAGTAAATGCCGGTTTAAATTCGGTTCTTGTCAATAATCTCACGGTCGATCAGTACTACGAGATGCACGACATCCAATGGGCAAAGAACATTGTAAGGCATCACCCCGAATACTGTATATATGAGTTCTGTAAAGACAATGAAACAGCATATGAATACAACGATTCGATGTATGCTGTGCGGACGTTCAGAGAAGCGTATAAAAATGGGTTTATCGATCCTCTCAACGACCCATTGATTAACGCCCCGGTTTATGAGGACCCGTTCTTCTCAGACCCTGGCAACAGCAGTCATAAAACAACATTTACAAACCAGCTAGATCAATACTCTCTGTACGGTATTTCTGTTGGAAATAATTGTGGGCCCTACTCGGTACTGGAGCTGGCTCTTTTAATCAATTACTCCGACGGGAACTTTAACAATTGTGGAGAAGTAGATGCCTGGTTGAACAATTACTTACCAATTGATACGACACAACTCTGTGACGAGCGTGCCGATGCCATGTGGAATACCATTCGAGGTATTTACATATCTGAGAAAGAGCAGTACTTTAATAACAGCGTTAAGTGCTCTCCAACCATTCCAACCGGATATGTTGCGCGATTTGGTTCGATGAGTGACCTGATTGACGACTCAGGAGTTGACGATTCGGAAACCGATAAAGACGTAGTGGCCAATGATCGAATTGCGGTTACAATAGAAAAGTGTGACACGCTTTGCCTGAATCAAGCTGATTACTGGTTAAATCAGTTAGGTGGTTGTAATCTTCCTGACTCTATTCAGGATACCTTGATTGTAGCGTTTACGAATATTTGCCGTAACAGTTGTGGTGCTGATCACCCTTGGGGAGCACGCAGCTATCCAACAAGTGCAACACCAAGGTTTTCAGTGCCGTATGATGCACATTCGTTTGCAGAGGCATTCGATAGCATCGTTCCAGCAGAACTTAAAGCTCTTGAAGCGTGTGACCCCTGGTTAATTTCTTATCCTTTGAGTTACAACCGAACATTGACCAAGTTGGCAGGCGTAGATACCTCATGTATTAAAGACCTGTTAGACAATGATACCTGTTACTCCACTGCTTCCGATGATATGCAGGAGTATATCTTACTGACAAGCCTTCAGGACACCAGTTTCGACTGTGAAGATTGTATCGAATGTGAAGATCTGCAGCTGGCCTGGGATAGCTTAGCGGATCACTATGGTGGTGTGTTTATAGATTCTACCTGGAACTTGAAAGAAATTATGACCAATTTCTTTAACTCATACTTCGGTTTTAATCTGAATTATTGGGATTATAAAGATTTTGCAGAAGAGTGTTACTCGTTTGGTAATGTAGCTGATGCAACTGACGGCGTCGTTTCTGTCGACCAACCTTCAGTTTGGGACTTGTATACACCCCAACTATCTCCGTTTGAAGAGCGTAAGCGCAGAGGAAATCTAACGTACACTAATATGGAGTATGCTTCCTCTAATCCCGACGATTTCTTCCCTTTCATGATGACTACAACAACGAGTCAGTCATCAGGAGATTGGTTTGTAGATACGTGTATTTGTAATCAGTTGGCGAGTTACTTAAGCGACTTTGGGCAAACAAACCAGCCTGCCATGGATAGTATTCTAAATGGCACAGCGGATTATAAGACCTATGATAAGTTTGAAGACTTCCTGGCCTCATCACCTCGAAATTGCATCGAAAACGTTGACACGAGCCTTTCGGACCTTACTAAGGCCTTGATCGCATGTTTGAATGTTTACAAAGAAATGGAAGGAACCGATCTGGTTCCAGGAGCCGAATGGTCTGAGTTTTCTTATGAAATGTTAAATACGTATGTCGCGAACGAGTCTCTTACCATCGGTGCAGATACTACGTGCTTTGGGCCCTGTCCCGCAGAACACCCAGTGGAAGACAATGACTTTTTCGACCCTGTTTACTCTGACCCTGCCCCTGTGTTTACGTGGCCTGGTTATACACCGTGTACCACCTGTCCAAACTGTGATTCATTGGAGGTAACAATGAACCAGGTGTTGTACGATAATTTCGGTATGGATACCACCGTTAACAACAGTGAATGGCAAAGTTACAAGAGCTGCTTCTTTAGCTCAATTTGTGAGGTAATGAGCCCTGGAAATGAGTGGCTTTGTCAAAACTGTGAACCCGACGATACCATTGGGAACAATGGATACCCTATAGAAGCGATCTATGACTCACTTTGGAATACGTTCAGCGACAAATACAGCACGTATTGGGAAACAACCATGATGTTAAGAGCAACGGGAATCCAACAGGGAGATTCGCTTGTACCTTCTGAAGATACGCTTGATCCAAAAGAAAAAATGAAGTTATTGATGACGATGTACGGAAAGTGTATCTACATCCCATGTAACTACTGTTATCCAGAGTGTCCTGAAGGAGATACGTGTATTGCGGAAGAGCCAGATATTACCTGTTGTAAAGACACTACAATCTATTTTACCAAGCTTCAGGCCTTCCTGGAAGACTTCCTTGACTCCAAGGGCTTCCTGGGCAACCATTTCCCTTATCCAAGGTGGGGTGCATATCCTCAGAATGTAAATTATTATTCAAGCCCATTCTACGAGGGAACATGTCATAAAGATATTAAATATCGCATGATCAAGAATCGAATGCCAGTACTAAATTTTGTAATGGAAGATGGTTGTAACGATAAGTTTTATGTGAACCTGGGGTATTTAAGGAATTACCTTAATCAGGCTAACTACGGTAAGATATTCGAGATACTTGATATCATGATCTTACCCGAACCTGAACCTGTGAGCTGTATTGGAACCAATCGATTTGCAATCCTCGCAAATCAGTGGGATAAGAATGGAGATACCATTCGGGTTGAACTCATTGGTTCTATCAGCAAGTACGAACTATACACCGCACGTGTTACATATGGGCAGTCGTGCGAGGGTCCGAAACTTTGTAACAGAGCTTTTGGAATTCAGGAGCGTAACTACCTGGATCCATGTGTTTCGGAGAAACTTATGAGAGCCCACAGCTTAGCCAAGATTCGGTACGACAATTATCTGGATACTCTAGAGCAAGGTTTCCGTGCACGATACCGTGCGAAGTGTATGACGGCAGTAGACTCGCTGAGTATGGATTACGAATTGAAGGAGTACCATTATACGCTTTACTACTACGATCAGGTTGGAAATCTAACTCAAACCGTACCACCAAAAGGTGTTAACCTAATTACGTCTAAGAACGACCTAAGTCAGATTCAAAGGTATAGAACTGAAGGTACAGGTTCTGCAATCTATGCCAGTCACAGCCTAACGACAAGGTACCAATACAACACTTTAAACCAAATACGCTGGCAAAATACACCTGATGGGGGAACATCTGATTTCTGGTATGACCGATTGGGGCGATTAGCAGTTTCTCAGAACGCCGAACAGAAAGATGGCTCGAACGACAACTACAGTTATACATTGTATGATAGTTTGGGTAGAATAACGGAAGTTGGTCAGATTCATTCTACAACTCCTGTAACTACGTCGACAGTATTCGACGAAGTACTTTTGTCGACATGGATTTCAAACGGTGTCAAGGCTCAGGTTACGAGAACATGGTATGATGCAAGCCCGGTAGACCTTTCGTCGGAAGGCTTTAATCATGGAAACCTGAGGGGAAGAATTGCGGCACTGGCTGTTTACGAATCTGGTAGCAGTAATTACGACCATGCCGTATTTTATAGATACGGTATTCATGGCAATGTAGAAGGACTTATTCGCGAAATACCGGAGTTGCATTTTATCGAACAAGGCTATAAAACTATATCATACGATTATGACCTGGTTAGCGGAAACCTTAAGAATGTCTATTATCAAAGGGAAGATTACGATCAGTTCATACATAGTTATTCGTACGATGCAGACAACAGAGTAGAAGACGTTCGGACTAGCTCAAATGGTGTACACTGGAATAGAGACGCCCATTATAGTTATTACTGGCATGGCCCTGTGAGGCGCAAGCTGATAGGTGACTTGAATGTGCAGGGATTGGACTATGCGTATACAATTTACGGATGGCTGAAGGGTGTAAACAGCAATAGCCTGGACGCCTCGAGAGACATTGGGCAGGATGGTCATACTTCCGGCCATAATCAGTTGGTTGCCCGAGACGTTTTTGGTTATAGTTTACACTACTTCAATGCTGATTATGATCCAATCAATGAAATGCATTCATCGTCTCCGACTTCGCACTTCTTGATGAAGGATTCGGGAAGTACGTTCAAGAGTTCAGTTAGAGAGTTGTTTAATGGTAACATTAGTAGAATGGTTACTGCCTTGGGACAATTGTCGAATACAATTATTGGGAAGTCGTATGAATATGATCAATTACACCGGCTCTCAGCTTCCCACACCTTTAATAACTACATACGTGCGAGTAACTCATGGTTAAACACATCCGGAGGGGATGAAAACGAAACTGAATATACGTATGATGACAATGGTAACATCTTAACCCTCCGAAGAAGCAACGCCAACGGGGATAATATTGATAGCCTGACATACCACTACATAACCGGTACAAATCAGCTTGAATATGTGGATGATGGAATACTAGCGTCGGCATTTACCTACGACGTCGATGATCAAAGTAACGGGAACTATACTTATGACAAGATTGGAAACCTCATTTCAGATGTTTCCGAAGAGATTTCGAATATTGAGTGGACAGTTTATGGTAAGATCAAAAGCGTAACGCGTACGGCGAATAGCAATAAGCCCAACTTGTCGTTTGAGTATAGTCCGGATGGGTATCGGGTTGCGAAACATGTTACCGATTCATTGGGTAACACGACCTCTACATGGTACGTAAGAGACGTAGCCGGAAACATACTAGCAACATATAACAGAACATGGGATGTAGAGCTTGACACGTCAGGGTTGAACGCTGATGCTATGTACAACCAATTGAAGTTGGACAAGACCTTCGAATCCTTATTGACCTTCTTTGATTCCGAGTTTGAGTGGAAGAATTACACTCAAGCCATGGTAATGAATCAGTTGGAGTCAGACATTAACATGACGGTACCTCAACAACATGATTTTCTTAAATTGTTCGACGGACTTCAAAGTATGTCCGATAGTGTTTACAATGGAATAATGTCAACGATTTCAGACACGGCTCTGGTGTCTGTGCTAAGAACAAGTTATCAAGATGCCCAATTGACAGAATTCCTGTGCGATAGCTGCGCTGAGGATTTATTCGTCGCAATGATGGATGAAGATTACCAGTTATTTCTGAATGAGTTAAACGCAGCTGACCCAGGATTATTTGATGCATTGTGCGATAGCTTTGGGATCCCACTATTCCTGCCACTTCAAGACCGTATTACCGCGCTAAGTTCAATAGCGAGTTCGACGGTTGCTCCTAAATTGGTTAACAATGGTAACTATGATTGCACAATGATGGCAACCATTTTAGACAATATGGTAACGTTTAATACCAATGATGCTAAGGATTTCTTCGCCACACTACCCGATTTTCAGGGATGCATAACAAAGACAATAGATACGGCACAGGTGAAGACGGCATTGTCCACATATTATGGCAATGATTGGATTTGGGAGCAGATATTCTTCTTCGAGCCATCTACGGAGTCAAGTAAAGTGGCAGACCTAAAAACAAGTAATAAACGTGGTTTTATTCACAATGCCGTAAAGGAGTTGGGTCAGGGTACAATGGATTATGTGGTTACACACATGAGTTACTCAGGTGTAGGACATTGGTTGGAATCAATAAAAGCACACTATGGGTTGAGCTATTACACGAGCTTCGTTCAGTCATTCATAAAGAACAACAACCTGAGTTATTGGAGTTTCGCCCTACAGGAACACCATATTTATGGTAGTGATCGGCTAGGGGTACAACTGCGAAACTTAAAACGGTACGAACAGATTCGAGAAGAAGGAACCAGCAACTATGTTTCAACTGAAGGCGATTCGTTAATCAAGTACACCTACCAAGACTCAATAAAATTCAATAAACGCGGCGCCACATACTATGAATTGAACAATCATTTAGGCAATGTATTGGCCACCATCACAGACCGGCGAATTCAGACGTGCGGAACAGGTGAAGTGCTGTATTACTCTGCTCAGGTGGTTACCATTAGTGATTATTACCCATTTGGTATGGAAATGGATGACCGTAAAGTGGTCAATACCGGTAAAGGATATAGGTTTGGTTTCAACGGTAAGGAAGTTGACCGTGAAGATTTGGGTAGTGGAGGCACTACTTATGATTACGGGTTTAGAATTTATAACCCTGGTATGGCACGGTTTTTAAGCGTGGATCCATTAAGTTCGGCTTATCCTTGGTACACGCCGTATCAATTTGCTGGAAATAGCCCTATTGCATTTATTGACTTAGATGGCTTGGAGCGCGTTGATAGTGAAGAAACAAGAACCGACCCTGGTAAGGTAAAGTTAGGAAAAGAGGTTGATAAAGTATTTAAAAAGGCTCAAAAGCGATACAATAAGGCTGAAACAGAGGAAGAAAAGTTGAATATTGTTGAAGAAACCTTCGAGGAAGTTGTTAAACAGGCACGTGACCATGGCTTCGAGTATTCTGCTGATTTCCTTGAGGTTTGGTTAAATGAAAATAATTCTGGAACAAAAACAGTAGACGCTTATTGGCTGTTCAGGTTAACGAATGTTGGAAAAAAAGGTTATAAACGTGCTGAGAAAATGGTTTTCGAAGGCCCTCCAAAAGGTAAAAAGCAATATTCAACCAGGAAGGGAATTGTAAAAGAGTTGATAGGAAAGGAGTTCGAAGAGGGGCAAACAATTCAGATTACCGATAATTGGGACGCTTTGGCAACTCATGGAAACAAAGTCCAAGGTGGGGATGAGTTCTACACGTTAGGAGACTTTACGGTTCATGCTGACGCCGACTTCAAAGCTACAAGGGATGGAGATTATATTACAGCTGTTGGAACAGTTACTTATACCGTAGTAGATGATTACGGCTTTGACAAAGGCAAGAAAGTTCGAATAATGGGATACACGGTTTATGATGATTGGGGTAAGACCCTTGAGGAAGCAGGTCGAGCGAAAGGCTATTCCGTTACTGGGACTATGACGATATCATATGAAATAAAGATTAACGTTAAAACTGGAGAATATGAAGTTATTAAAGCAGATATTACGGATGTTGATACAACATATCAGATTAATCCGGATACCACATTTGATTATAATGACTATTAGTGTATGTCTGATCTGGGGGTGCAGTCAACCCCCAGATCCAGATACGGGTCATAACAGGGTTGAGGTATTTGAGAAATACTACCCACTTAAGTTTGACGGAGACAATTTTGTAGTAAGAGATTCTCACATCGACCGGAGTCAAGCAATCCGAGTAGCATTGGTTCTGGGTTACTATGATATCCCAATCAGAACCAATCATTATAATGAGATTCAAATCCCCAAATGGCTCAATGAAGACAAGGAATTTCTCTACAATATCTCGAATAAGTCAATGGATAGTATTTGGTTCTATGAACACATTACAACCTCGGAGGGCTTCAGAATAATTGAAAACCCTTAGTTGGGTCTTCTCCTAAACAAGAGTACATTGTTTTGGAAGAGTGGAGGGGGGCAATTTTGATTGTCGGTTTGGCATTTGGAGTTGTGAGGCTATAGCTTAAAACCTTGAGGTACTATGGAACTGCAGCCATTATAAAGGCTTGTGCAAATTTTACGCCAAAACCAACGTTTTTTGAGCCAGTTTTTCAAACATTTCGTCCGTCTGCTCGTCGACTTTTTGCTGGTTGTATTTTACATATTTATAGAACTCAACACTGCCAGGTGCGTGACCACTAATTTTACGAACAGTCTGTTCTTCTACACCTAAATTTAACATGGTGGTAATAGCCGTTCGACGCATTGTATGCGTACTCACTAAATCGCAGAAACGATAATGACTTCTCTTTTTGGAATCTTTGTACTGAACATGAGGAATGCCCCGCTTTGTGCGCATTTTGGGAAACTCGTAGGTCCAACCAGCCAATTCAACCACTCTCTTAATATTCTGATTGAAGTTTCGCTGGCAAGTAGATTTAAATAACCTCGCCCCACGGATTTTATTACGACTCAAAATTTCAGTTGCATAGGCCGGCAACTTGATCTTTGTATAGGTGTTCGTTTTTCGTGAGATTACCTTCAGATAGGAAGTGCCGTTAAACGACTCGATGTTTTCCTTTTTCAGCGTAAGCAAATCACTCACCCGAAGCGCAACGGTGCAACCCAAAACAAACACGTCCTTCGTCCGCCGAAGAGAAGGTGAAAGCGATTTGGTAAAGTCTTCGTTGGTAATCAAGTAGTTCAATTGTTCCGGCTGTAAAACCACAATTGGTATATCTTCTTTCCAAACATGGAAGTTTTTATAGAACTCTCCAATATAAATACCTCTTTCCTGAACCACCCATTTAAAAAAGGTTCGCACCAGCTTTATGTTGTGTCCAACGTAGTTGTCAAATGCATTCATATCCTCGAATAGAAACTCGGTGAACTTGAGATAGAATTTCTTGTAATATCGTTTCTCCTGTTCAAAAATGCGTTTGCTGTTCGTAAGCCTTCTAAATCGAAGTTCAAAGCCGGTTTGTTCGAAACCCGTAAGTAATTTGTGTAAGTGTTCGTAGTTTTTCTTTGTTCCCGTGCTAAGCTTTTTCCCTCCCTTTAACAAGCGTTTATTTCGATTGTTGGCGTTGATAAAGTCCCGAAGTAAAGGAAGCATCGGATGGTAGTCGTTTTTTTTTGATGGCATAATTTAATTCGTTGGGTATCATACAAATATAAGCTATTTGACTAGGCATGATTAGCTAGTAACTGATTGATTCTCACTAGAATTCCGTACATTTGTTGTACCATGAAAGCATTACTAGTAGACGACGAACAACACTGCCGTGAAAATCTGAGCATACTGCTCAATCGACACTGCCCCGAAATTAAAGAAATCAGAACTGCTGATTCTGTAGACAACGCGGTTATCGAAATCAAAGAAGCGAATCCAGACATTCTGTTTCTCGACATTAGCATGCCTGAGAAAGACGGCTTCCATCTCCTGAACCTGGTTGATACGTCCGATATGTGTATTGTATTTGTCACCGCCCACGATGAGTACGCTCTTCGGGCTATCAAATGTGGCCCTACCGCCTACATTCTGAAGCCAGTAGATATTGATGAACTCGTTGAAGCAGTAGCCCTTGTTGTCAAGCAACAAAAGGCCAAGTACAACACGCTCGGAACTTATCAAGAGGCAATCAAAAACCTTACACGAACACTCGAACAACGATCTACTCCAGATCGCATTTGTCTGTCACATGCGTCGAAATTGCAAATTGTGCGACTGGAAGACATTGTTCTGTTGAGTTCTGATAGCTATTATACTACATTCTACATGTCTGACAAATCGAAAATCGTTATGTCAAAGACATTAAAGTACTATCAGGAAGCTTTGACCGACCGTTTTATTCGAGTACATCGATCGCATTTGGTCAATTCCAACCACGTAGAAGAGTTTCACTACGAAATGAGCGAACTTAGTTTGAGCTCCGGTATCCGAATCCCCGTATCAAGAAGAAAGGTGAATGAAGTAGTCGAACGACTAAAGACCCTAGCCTAGAGGCACATGAGACGTTGGCTGTTAGGTTTCCTTGTGTTGTTTTGTCTATCTGCTTCCGGGCAAAGCCTCATTACCAAGAACTTTACAACTGACGACGGCCTTCCAACTTCACAGATTTATTGCGCCCTTCAGGACGACTTTGGTACGCTTTGGCTGGGAACGGAAAACGGCTTGGTGTACTATGACGGTAAGAAATTCAAGACGCTTTCGCTGGATGATGGATTACCAGAAAACACAGTGATCCGTTTATTGAAAGACGCTACCGGAAGAATATGGGTGACCACCCTGTCCGATAGCTTGGTGTACCTGCAGGAAAGAAAACTACATGGTTACGATTACCGCATCTACCCCCCAAAGGGAGAAAACAGGTTTGAAATTCCCAGAGTGAAAGGCGTTGACCAGAAGGGGCGTATCTGGATTGGAAGTGTGTATCACAGTTTATCGGGGGTTGAGCTTGTTAAAGATAGTTTTGTTGGGTTTAACCCGGACCCTGTTCTCGGATCGTCTGATAAACAAGGAACAACCGGTTACTTCATCCAGCCACTTCAGGGAAGAGGGCTTGCCCACCACGTGATTGAAACAAACCACACAGATTCCACTTATAAGGTCGTGGAACTAAAAGACTACATGAAGTTGCTGGGACCATTTCCGTCAGGGGAATCTAGCAATAGTCGTTATGAGTTCAATGCCTTAAAAGATGGTCGATTCTTTGGCATCTGTGGTACGGGTGAGTATGTGTTCTTTAATCGTGACCACGTTCTCCAACAAGGCAGTGTAAACTTCACAGATCAGGTGTATGTGTGTCAGGATCAGACAGAAAACATCTGGGTGGGTAGTCGCAATGGCGTTTTGATGATGAACGAATCGGATCCCAACAAAACCGAGATTTTCTTTAACGATGAATTCATTACCGGAGTGTATCAAGACCACGAAGGGAATCACTGGTTTACGGATCACAACAAAGGGTTGAGGTTGGCGCATAATATCAATTTTCGTTTGTACAACTTTCACAATAGAGCGGAAGAGCCTCAGATTGCCAGTATAAAGGTGCGAAACAACAGACTTTTTTTTAGCACCATTGATGGTGAAGTATGGCAGGTTTCTTCCAGTTTCAAGGCCACCAAGCTGTCTTCAGACGATCGGAAACCCTATGACTTTTACCCATTTGAGGTATTACCGAACAATACCTTAATCCTACCTGGAGGGCGTTTGGTTCATAACGAAACCATCCTTCGTAAGGAGTTCCCGGACTATTTGTACAATCGCGATAAGACCTTTCACCTAACCGACAGGGGTGTGCATGTGGGCAACAGTATTGGTGTTCTGGAACTGAATAACGATGCCAGGGTGGTAAGGTCGTCCCACTACCGTTCTTCAGATGGTGATCCCGTGATACCTATTTACAAGGAGGATGGGAATGTAAGAACCAATGCCATATTGCCAGACGATGAATCTGTTTGGATGGGTACGGTTCGTGGCCTCTACAGGTGTCAACATGATTCGATACGGGCTGTTGGTCACGACAACCCACTACTGCGACATCGCATAACCAGTTTGAGCCAATATGGTTCTAACAAAGTTCTAATCGGAACCAAAGGGGTTGGCCTGCTGATTTATACACCTCAAACGGGTTCTGTGTATCGCATTGAGGAGCAACATGGCCTTGCCAGCAACATGGTGCGGTGCACGTATGTTAGGGGCAACAAGACTTACATTGGAACGAATAAAGGCCTGTCTGTTGTGACGTTTGGAGACGACCATCAACCACTTTCCATCGTCAACTTTGATAGGAACAATGCACTGCCGTCAAACGAAGTCAATGCGATTGCATTTCATGAGGACCGACTTTGGATAGGAACGGGTAGGGGCATGGTCTATGTAAACCCTGAAACCCTTGTTCCGAACAACGCTCCACCACCAATCCGAATCACGAGATTTAAGGCAAATGATTCATTATTGGATTGCTCAACCGGTGAATTGCGGTTACATAAATCATTTCGAAACCTGACTTTTAGCTTTAATGGAGTTGGCTTTCGTGCAGGATCATTACTTGAATACAAGTACATCCTCGCCGGTGTAGACTCCGATACGGTGTTCTCCGGCACTTCGGAGGCGCGGTATACAAATATGCCGCCAGGTAAACATGTATTTCAGGTTTGGGCCAAAAACGAAGACGGGTACTGGAGCAAGAGCCCCGCTGAAGCTGTATTTGAAATACCAAAAAGGTTCACAGAAACCTATACGTTTTTAGCGCTGGTTATCCTCATGATTGCCGGTATAGTTACAGGAGTTTGGATACTCCTGTACCGACGGAAACGGGCCAAACTCAAAACAGAACTTCAAACGGCCGAACTCAAGCAGCAAGCGCTTGCTGCTCTAATGAACCCTCATTTCGTATATAACTCACTTACTGCTATCCAGCATTTTATAAACTCCGAAAACACAGACAAGTCTAACCTCTATTTGTCCCAGTTCGCTAAACTGGTAAGACAGAACTTAACTTCCGTCAGGAAAGGGTTTATCTCACTGGAAGACGAGGTTGAACGACTGCAGCTTTATCTAAACATTGAGAAAATGAGATTTGGTGAGAAGTTGGAGTTTGAAGTGAACGTAGACGAGAATCTTGATATGACAGGTGTTAAAATACCATCAATGATTTTTCAACCGTTCGTAGAGAATGCTATCTGGCATGGTATTCTGCCTAAACCTGGCATGGGCAAGGTTGTAGTTCACTTCAAGACCATCGATGCAAATATTCTTGATGTTGTGATAGAGGATGACGGCATGGGCATCGCAAAAACGCTCGAAAAAGGGGATAAACAACATCACACATCAATGAGTATGGATATCACCAAGGAACGACTTGAATTGTTGGGGAAACAATCAGGAAAGACTTACTCAATCGAAGTCCTTGACCTCGGAGGTAAAGAAGGAGGAACGCGGGTTCACTTTACAATACCTCTGATTTTATCATATTAAAGGCGGGATGGAAACAACCTGACTACCGTTTACATGTTCAGGGCTACCGTTTATTGGGAAATCCCCTTATACCGGAGATTGAGCCTTGTACTGAAGCGAGCTTGTTTGTAGTATTGTTCTATACAAATAAGCCAAACCAACCTTTTTGCTAAAAAAAACTGACCAAGCTGTTGGGTATTTAATGTTTAGTAGCGCCTTAGGCGATCATAAGTACGAAATAGCTGGTATATAGACTAGCGGCTACCATGTTAAATCGCGATTAAATGGCCTCTCAAGAGGCCATTTTGTTTCTATCTTCCCTTAACCAATCGCAGCCTGTAGGTTTCAGAGTTTGATTTGAACTCCAACATGTAAACACCATTGGGAAGCCGGGTTATGTCGATCATATCTTCAGTTATCCGTGCAGACACTAGCCTGCCCTGTAAGTCTCTAATTAAAACGGAAGATGGTTCTGCAAGTCCTTCAAATTTGAAGACTCCGTTTGAGGGGTTTGGATATACCCGAACCCAACTGGGTAATTGGTCTACAACGCTAACATAAGCGAAGTCGAAAGTATCGGAACCGGCCATACAGCCTGAATCGTTGGTTACAACTACCCAATACTGATCATCTTGTTGTGCATCGAGATTTTTGTTGACTTCTCCGTCGAGTTTTCCGTTGCTTGCACTGTACCATTGATTGCCGTCATTGGCACTTGAAAACAGGGTGTTTTTGACCTTAGAGATAGTCGGTTTCGGTGGTAAACTGTTAATGTAAACCCTGGTGGAAGCAGAGTCTGAACACCCCGCATGGTTTACCACTTTGTATTGTACTGTGTAGACACCAACACCTAGAACAGCCGGATCTAATTGAGTTGCGGCAGCGCCATTAACCGTATAACTTCCCGAGTCTTTTGGCTCTCCACTGGTTAATAAAACAGCTTCATCAGTTGCACACAAGCTCGTAATGTCGCCAATGGTTACCACCGGAGGATCCAGAACTTCAAACACTATGGAATCCTTATTTGGGCAGCCCTGATTGTCAGTTAGCGTATAGTGTACAACGTGGGTGCCAGCACCTGCTAACGATGGAGAGAATACGGAACCAATCACCCCGTTTCCATTTAGACTACCTCCACTGGGATATAACTTGAGTACAACCGGGTCGTCGTATGAACAAAGAAGTTGATCTGCAATAATCGAGATGCTGTCTGGCTTAAAAACTTCTAACGTGGAATAACCTGAGCTTATACAACCATTTGGACTGGTGTATCGGTACAGAACTGAGTGATTTCCAAAACCAGCTTGATCTGGGTATAGGGTGTCGTTAATAATTCCTTTTCCCGTATAAGAACCACCAGTAGGAAGTCCAAAGTCGAGCGCAAGCACATCACCCAACAGACAAACAGAAGGGCTTGAGTTAAATGAAATGGTGGTGGTGTCTTTTACTTCTCCCGAGATACGAGAACGATTATGACATCCATTTGCGTCGATCGAAACATAGGCCAACAGATGTTTACCTACCCCGGCAACAGAAGGGTTAAACAAACCAGTATTCGATAACCCACTTCCTTCAAAATAACCACCAGATGGACTTCCTTCTTTTAATCGAATGGTGTCCGTATTAATACAAACGGATAGCGTTTCATTCCAGGAGACCGGAGAGTTCTTAATCACATCAACATACTGCGTGTCTGTGGATGTGCAGTTGAGAATGTTTGTAAATGCATAAACCACAGCATGTTTTCCTAGTCCGGCCTGAGACGGAAAGAACGAACTGTTTTTTACACCTTTACCACTAAAAACACCACCTATGGGAGACCCCGTTAGAGCAATTGAGTCATCGTTCAAACAGGCTTGTTTCGAAAGTTTTAACTGACAAGGTGTGGCCCATTTTATCTCAATGGAATCGACCATGGAATTGGAACAACCGTTCCCGTCTGTGTAAGAATAAACAAATGGATAGAAACCAACCTTGTAACCTGTGCTGTCCACGTGTAAGAAGTTGTTCGAGTAATAAGCCCCGTTATACGTACCTCCAACAGGAGATATCTCTTTCAAAGGCACTGAATCAACATTGTTACAAAACTCGAAAACACCTACTTTGTTAAAGCTTGGCAAGCCATTCACCTGAATATCCTGAGAAGCGGAGTTTGAGCAGTTGGTTGTGTCCATAAACGTATAGGTTATGGTGTAGGTACCCGACTTAACCTTGCTTGGAAAAAACAGACTATCGGTTACATCCGTTCCTGCAAAAACGCCCCCACTTGGAGAAGCACCCTTTAGAATTACCGTGTCAACATCTTCACATACATCGGCAAAAGATTTAAGCGATACAGAGGGCTTCGACGTGCGTTTCACGTCGATTGTAGCGGATGTGAAGGTACATGTCCCTGACTTACGTTGAACAACAACCTTGTACTTTGCAGCACTGTCAACAAATATTTTTCGGGTGGTTTTTGAAGATAAAACGCCACCATTCATGTACCATGTATAAGAAAATGAGTCGTTCCCTGAAGCGATTAATTCAAGACTATCGTTGCCACACAAATAAAACTTTCCGGTTCCCGACTTCAGGATATCGTTTGAGTCTGTTTCCTGAAACACTGCCACATACTCCTGCGTTACTTGTTTGGCCAGGGTTAACGAGTCTCCCCTGGAATGGTATATAGCTCCGGAGTTTGACCAGGTTCCGGTATACCCACTGGCCTTTTTGTACAAGCTAATAGCACATTTGTCACTTGAACTAAGTCCTTTTAGGTTACCGAAGTCATACGAAAAGTCATACTTAACTGCTGTGTCGTTGGGGTAGAAAACACCAAAATAGTGCGTTGTATCCATTCGACCAGACTGTCCCGATGCAAGAGGTTGGTCGGATTTGTCATATTCGACGAATACGTGGAAATAATCAGGGCTGCCCTGAATGTTGGAGACCTTTACCTCATCCTTGTATGAAGTGGCCAGCGTTATGGCTGAGGACGAATATGTATAGGCACTATGCGAGCCCAAAGCTGCTCCCGAAAGAGAGATGGTTGGACCGTTAGTAAGTCGGCCATCATTCCCTTTACTAGAAGCATCAATAGCAACAACGCCGGTATCCTTGTCAAGTTTCCAGTACCCCGAAAGGTTTTTAAAGTTTGGATGGCTGCTATCCACTTTTCGGCACATCCAGTCGCGAATGGTATGTTGGTCAACGCCTGTAGACCAAACACGTACCTCATCAATCATACCATCAAACCTGCGGCCACCGCCGTTAGCCAGGTCGCCAATGCGTGCTGTAAGGCCGGTTGAAACTGATATGCTTGTGGTAACGAGGGTCGTTTCAACCAACTTACCATTAATGTACAGATTAATTGAATCACCATCGTATGTACCGGCTACGTGATACCAAACACCTGTTTTCATAAGTCGGGCAGATTCGGCCTCCCTCCAGGTACCTGACGCATCACTAATATTAAACGACAATCGGCCATTGTCTCCGCATCGAAGTACGTAGCCAAGATTGCCTCGCGACCACCCGTGTTTACAGAAGATACTGTTACTGTAGGAGTTTGACCCATAGGCGTCTGCCTTGATCCATGCTTCCACGGCCAACGTAGAATCAGAATTCAGAGACCGGTCATCACTGATCAATACATAGTCGTCCGTTCCATCAAAATCAAGACATTTATAGGCGCCTGGTTTTTGCCCGTTGACAAACAACGAAACAGTGGTGAAAACCAGAAGAGCAAGGATTCGAGAAATGCGTGAATGTGCCATTATGATGCGTTTAATCTATACGATATTACCAAATAATTTTGGTAAAGACTATTCAGACCCTACATGGTAGTGGCATTGGTTTCATCCAGATGGGATTAGCTGCCAGGAGGTTAAAACAAAAACGACCCATGTAGGGCCGTCTTTGTCTGTATTACTTTATTGCTACTAACTATTACAAGTAGAATCGTTTACTGTTGTTGGTTTTTCGTCGCTTTCGAATCTTCCGATTTGGATCGTCGAAGTTGGTGCAACTGGACAATTTATGAGCACCAATTGCGCGTTGAAATTTAAGCCCAACAAAGAAATAGGTATCGTTACTTTCTGAACCGCCACGTTGGCTACCAACGGCATAACCGTTGACGGACCGATCCGCTAACGCCGCGGCTATTTCCCCACCAGCACCTGCTATGGACGCCTGGTCGGCATATACCGTACTTACGTCATCAAGGTAGTCAGTAAAGGATTTGCGCATACTTAGGTCGAGGCTCAATGTTGAAAAGGAACCCAGAGGAAATTTGTAACCAACACCAAAGGGCAATACAAGAGCCACTTTGGAATAAGGCTGCATTCCGTCAATGTAATTTTGTCCTTCTGTACCAAGCGGGCGTAACTTAATCCACTCGTCGTTGTACTCGGCCTTTGGTTGAAAGTAGGCACCTCCAACACCACCATTGACATACATTCGATCCAGTACTGGAATACTTGGGAACGGCGCAACTTCCAGTAATATGTTAGCTTCAATTAAGTCGGTTCGAACGCTCAGGTTGCGCTGAGACCTTGAAGCTAAATCAGTAAACGCATCATCACCAACCAGATGAGTAGCAATGACGTTGGCTCCAATACTAACGTTGCGCACGTGATAGTGGATTCCTCCACCTACCGCCGCCCTGAATGTCTGAAAATCAAGATCTTTAACTCCAGATGAACCATTGGAGTTTGCCCCGCCAAGATCACTCAGCATATTACTTCCGCCTAAATAGAGACTATACGACCACGTATTGTGTTTCGCGAATTGACCAAAACCTAAAAAACTAGAAAAAAGTGCTAAACTAAAAATCGTCAATCTTACCATAATCATCCATTTTTGTTTAGGACAAACGATTGCAAATCCAATTTCGATGCGTCTATGATAAAATTTGATATTAATCTTACGAAGCAGATGTACTAAAAACCATAAAATCGGAGATTATACGAGGGTGTGTATTTGGTTAGTGCGTCATGGAATGGTCAAAAATGATGTCAAATCTATTTTTTACCGGAGCAATAAAAACAACATTTTGAGTTGCAAGGCAGACCAGCCAACACTTGCTGAAAGTGTCTATAAAAAGAATCGTTAGTTTTAGTGATTTTCTATTGAAAACATTCTAGGTAGTTTTACAACGCTTAGTGCAGACAGTGGTGTTTCGAATATGCACTAAAATGGATGAAGTACGTTTGACTGGAAATAAACCAACCTCCCGGCCGTGGCGGTTGACGCTCGTGTTATGTTTTGTCCTCTTGGTTGCGAATCAGTGCTTGGCTCAGAGTGAGTACGATATTCGTTATGACGAGGATGATGGACTTGTTCAGAATGCAATTTATGCATTGGATCAGGACGCCAATGGTTTTGTCTGGATAGGTACTGATTTCGGTTTATACCGTTTCGACGGCGTGGAGTTTAAGCACTATGGTATGAACGAGGGGCTTAGTGACCATGAGGTACTGGGTCTTGCTACACTCGACGAGGGTGTGGTGGTTATGGCCACATTTTCGGGAAAAATAGATTTCCTATATCGAGATACTGTGTTCAATGCCTCGAGATGCTCCAGACCTGAGTTGATGATGGTGAGGGGTATCCCCAAAATGAAAAAGTATTCCTCAAATTCATTCATATTGGGTTCGAACAAGCAGTCAGACATCAAGCTTCTGAAGTTTGATGGGAGCGACGTGGAATTGGTTGGTGAATTAGTGATTCCCGATAGCGGAATGACAATTAGTATGGATGTGTCGGAAAATTATATTCACATCACGGCTGGTTACGAAGAAGAGATGCGCTACTTTAGGTATTCAAGAAAGAACCTTGAACTGACCACATGGGAACGACTGAGCGAACCTGGTCCATCAATACTAGCATTGAACGACTCAACCGTTCTGGTTAAACATACCGCTGAACTTACCAGTTATCGAGTAAGAAACAACGGACTAGACCTCCTTTATAATTTGCCGTCAAAACGTGTCCAGAACTTGGATTTGGGCTGGTCAAATTCGGCAATTGTTTCTACAGTGCACGGGGTTAATGAAGTGCGAGATGGTCGGGTTATTAGAAAACTACTCGAAAACAAACGTTCAAACGCCAGCCTCATGGATCGAGACTCCAATCTTTGGACAGGTACTGAAGGTGATGGATTGTTTGTGATGCGCAGAACAGGCGTTAAACAGGTAAGTGGACCCACCGACCGGTTAAAGTCGAACGTCACATGCATTTCGGGGAATGATGATTTCACCATTGTGGGTTACGACAATTTACAGGTTGACATATACTCCCAAAACGACAAACAAACTTTCAATCTGGTAGAGCCTGGAACACCTGAGTTCAATGCACGGGTTCGTGATATCCGGTTGACCGATCAGGGAAAATGGTATGCTGCCACCGACCATAGTTTATTTGAAGTAATGCCTGATGGAAGAAGGCGCTCCATTGGATCGGAATACGCCTTTAAGGTTTTGGAATATCACCAGGGTCGGCTTTTGGTCGGCACCAATATCGGTTTGGCTACTTATTGGGGGTCTGGAAAACTGGATATCCCTTGGGACCATAGAGTTACGGCTTTAGCCGTAGATCCAGATGGCGGTTTGTGGGTTGGCCATAAAGAGGGCCTGGGATTTGTTGCACCAGGCGAAGAAGAAAAACCATGTTCGGGCATGCTCTCTCAGGTACGGATCAATGACCTTATTGCTACGGAAAACAGGCTATTTGTTGCAACCAACTCTGGAATCTTTGTTCGCGATAAATCATCTGGAAAAACCATCAACCTTAAACGAAACATAAACAGAGTATGTCATAAGATGTTTCTGAGCGGATCAGTGCTATGGGTTGCCACTCACTCAGGTTTGAGCAAGATTTCGATGGACTCTGATGGACGTTATGCGGTAAGAACCTTTACCACTCAGGATGGTTTAGCCTCGAATGTTGTGAATGATGTATACGTGCAAAACGACAAGATTTGGGTTGGTACGAATCGGGGTCTTAATACCTTCATCGAGTCTGAACTTCAGCGACCCGAAATTCCAATGACCCAGATCGTTAGACTTCAATCCGGGAACCAAGATCTGTCTATATACCAGCCGTTAACCCTTAAAAAGGATCAAAGGGATTTGACTATTTGGTTTTCTACGCCGGTATTTGGAAGGAAAATCAGCTATAAATACCGTTTAAAACCAGCTGTCAATCATTGGAGTGAAACAGAAAATAAAGCCATTACCTTCTCACAACTTAAACCCGGCGATTACCAATTTGAGGTTATTGCTGGCGATCAGAACGGTGTGGAAGGTGGCCAGATTGCACGTCTGAATTTTACCGTGCTCCCACACCTATATCAACGCACCGGGTTTCAAGCGGTTTCTTGGATATTAGGTATCGGCTTGCTTGCATTCTTAATCGATCGTTTAAATCGACGTTCTAGACGTAAGGAATTAGAACAAAACCGATTAGAAAAGGAGCTGGCCTCATTGGAACTGGATGCCATTAAGGCACAAATCAAACCTCATTTTATCTACAACTGTCTCAATTCGATTAAGTATTCCATCATTCAGCATCGAAACCAGGATGCTGAGGAACAGCTATCAGTGTTCGCCAGGTTGATGCGAAGAACGCTTGACTATTCATCACTCGATTTCATCTCAATTGAAGAGGAAATCAGTTTTCTCAGAGAGTATCTAACGATGGAAAAACTTCGTTTTAAAAAGCAACTAAAATTCAAATTGGAATGTGAAATAGAAAGCCCCGGAACTCGTTATATACCCAGTATGCTGATTCAGCCATTTGTTGAGAATGCAGTGGTCCACGGCATGAACAATGATCAAAAAATATCAAGATTGAAGATCAGTTTTCGCGAGATAGGGGATAGGATTATTTGCGAAATCCTAGACTCGGGGCAGGGCTTTTCCTATGATCAGTTACCTTCAAACGAAAAGCCCTCGGGTCTTTCTATAAGCACAACCAGGGCAGAGTCCTACAATGTTCTATACGGAACAGATGTCACAGTGAATTTACAAGATATGTCTAAGATCGATACAACCCAAACGGGGACTCTGGTCGTCTTAGATATGCCAATACGTACACAACGGAAATTAAATCATGAAAACTTACATTATTGATGACGAATTTGACAGTCGGGGGATTGTTCGTGTTTATTTGGAACAGGATTTCCCAGAGATTGAAATTATCGGTGAAACCGACAATGTAGAAGATGCCTTGCGTTTTCTCAGAAACAATACAGTAGACCTGTTGTTTCTTGACATCCAACTTAAGACCCAACTTGGGTTCGAAATATTGGAAGAATTGGACTCTCCAGGCTTCAGAGTCATTTTTGTTACCACTTACGACCAATATGCCATTCAAGCTATAAAACATCAGGCACTCGACTATATCTTAAAACCCATAGACCGTAAAGAATTTAAAGCAGCCGTGAGCAAGGCGCTCAAGTTGGCCAAACAACCTGCAACAAACTATCTGGAAGCGGTTAGGGATCTGTTAAAAAGTGAGACCAAGGTGATGTTGCCAACGCTTTCCGGTTTTCGGTTTGTTGAAACCGGGGATATTATCAGATGTAAAGCAGAAAGTAATTATACCCGATTTTACCTAAAGTCGAGAGAGCAAATCCTGGTTTCCCGAACCCTCAAAACCTATATGGAGTTGCTTCAGAGTAAAGGGCGTTTTGCACGAATTCACCAAAGTCATGTGGTGAATGTAGACTGCATAACGGAATACATCAAGGGCCGGGGCGGTGAGGTAGTGTTAAGCGACCAAACTCGATTGAGTGTTTCCGAAAGCAGAAGAAAAGCGCTGTTATCGGAGCTCGGCTACCAACTTTAGCTTTCGCACTTACATACTCATTTTACATAACTGCTCACCCATAGAGCTGTTTCGCTCATTTGTACTGGTTTGCCCTTTCTTCAAAACGTAGTTTTGGTTCGATATTGACACAAGCACCACTATTTATAAACTTAAACCATTCAAACAATAAACACAATAACAAACCCCAAATTGTCTTGTGTTCAGGCCGCCCGTAAGGCGGCCTTTTTTTAAGTTGATTCCGTGTACATTCTGGTAGAAATAACGTTTTGTGACAATCTAAACCTTCTATCTTTGCCAACGAGCAAACGTTATGATCGCTACCAACGATATCATCCATAGACTCAAGGAAAAAGACGAGAAGGCATTCGAAGAGGTCTTCCGTACCTATTACCCCGAGCTATGCCGTTTTGCTTACAAGTATGTTGAAAATCAAGATGTTGCAGAAGAACTTGTGCAGGAGTTGTTTTACTCACTTTGGGCGAAACTAGATGCTATTGATATCAACACAAGTATTAAATCATACCTGTACTCGTCTGTACGAAATGCCGCTTATAATTACTTCAAACGTCAAAAGGTTGCGGATAAATACGTGGCACACCAAATGAACCATGGTGCGGTCGTTGTAGCTGCCGATCAGCGTTTGGAAGTTAAGGAGTTAAGCAATCGGATCGATAAGGCAATTGAATCGCTACCCGATAAATGTAAGCAGGTGTTCCGATTGAGTCGGGTTGAAAATAAAAAGTACAAGGAAATTGCAGAGGAGTTGGATATATCAATCAAAACGGTTGAGAACCAAATGGGGAAGGCGCTAAAAGTATTGCGAAAAGAATTGGGTTCGTATTTGCCGGTAGCATTGATAATATGGATAGAAATAATAATAAAGCAATAGGGGTATTTAAAAAGTAAGTTGTCTAAAGCCTAGAGGAAGAATGGATCACCATAAAAACGAGCATATCGAATCGGAACTTATCACCCGCTATCTCAACGGAGAAGCGAGCTTGGATGAGGTGCGTTCGCTTGAGACGTGGTTGGAACATTCTGAAGAGAATGCGACGCGTTTTGCTGAAGCAAAAATGTTGTGGATCGAATCCCAACCTGGCTTTTTTGAAGATGATACACCATCGTTCGAAGTAGATACAGATGCTGCATGGGACGCAATGCGCGAGCGAATTTCGACTCCTGAGAAACCTATACGTAAATTGGATTTTGGCTGGTTTCTGAGGGTAGCAGCAATTCTGGTTATGGGCGTATCAGTGGTATATATGGGGTATAATTATTTGAATACTGGCAGCAAAGAGTTGAGCACTGTCACCACCGAAGAAAAGCAACAAGTAGAGTTAGCCGACGGTTCGTCAATAGAGCTAAACGCGAACTCAAACCTTACCTACCCAAAAGAATTTGACGGAAAGACTCGTGAAGTGGAACTACAAGGCGAGGCCTTCTTCGATATTGAAAGAGACACAACAAAGCCGTTTAAGATTGTAGCCAATGCGGTTGAAATTAATGTGTTAGGTACAAGTTTTAATGTGAATGCGAATTCTGCTGACAGCGTAGAAGTTCAGGTAGAAACCGGGCGTGTTCAGATGACGTTTAATGGTAAGTCGATTATACTCCTGGCCGGAGAAACCGGAGTTTATAATAGAGTTCGTGATCAACTAATTAAGAGAGAAAAGGAAATTCTCTCAAGTCAGTTCTGGAGAAACCGCAAGCTTATTTTCAAACGAACACGTCTGCCTGATGTGATTAATGCACTTAATACCAACTACGATGTAAATATTGTATTGCAAGGAGATAAGGTCCGCAATAAAAAGATCAACACACGTTTTGAAGATCAGGATATTGAAGTAGTGCTTGAAATCATTGCAAATACCTTGAACCTGAAAGTGGAACATGGTGAGAACGATACAATCCTACTGCGACATGTGGAAGACTAATTTGTTACGTTACGCAGCCGCAATTCTCCTTCTTTTTGCCGGTATGCTAGCTGCTATGGGCCAAAGTGTACTGAGTAAAAAGGTAGATCTTACCGTCCAAAACGCTCCGCTTGAACAGGTGTTGGAACTGATTGAAGAAAAGGGAGGATTTGTATTTTCCTATCCGACTGATATTATTGAAGGGGACAGACTGGTAAGCATTAACGCAAAAAATGAATCATTAAGATCAATACTAATCACCACTCTTGGAGACGACAAACGGTATCTCGAACGAGGAAGTTATGTGATCATTCAACAAAAGAAAAGACCCAAAACGCCTAAGCAGGGATTTGAAATCTCCGGACAGCTAGTTGACGCCAATACGGGTGAGCGGATATCAAGCGCAACCATTTATGAGGTGAACAGGTTAAAATCAACCGTTTCGTCGGAGGATGGAGAGTATAGACTAAAAGTTAAGGAAAAAGCCGACTATTTGCAGTTGGCCATTGCAAAAGAGAATTACAAAGACACGATTCTCGAACTCCGTAAGGAGCAACTTAAGGACCTTGTTATAGAATTGGAACCGCTCAACGGGGAAGAGCCGGTTTATGAAAAAAAAGATCAGGCAACAGACACCTTGGCACTGGTTAAATTATTGGTGAACGAAAAAGCGGCATCTCATATGGAGAATGTCCATCTGTATGAGAAGAAGGCCGTGCAATTCTCCTTCCTTCCAATGCTAGGTACCAACAAGCTCATGAGTGGGAAAACAACAAACAGCTTATCGTTTAACCTGCTTGCGGGATACGCCTATGCTTTAGATGGTTTTGAATTGGGTGGCCTGGCTAATATCAATCGGCAGAACGTAAATGGGCTTCAGGTTGCCGGCTTTACCAACATTGTGGGTGGAAGAACGAGGGGTGGACAGGTAGCGGGGTTTGCCAATGTCACTAAGTACAATATGAAGGGTATTCAGGTTGCAGGGTTCAGCAACACCGTGGCGAATCGTTTTTCTGGCCTTCAAGTGGCAGGTTTTTTAAACGTTAGTCCGGAGGTGAAGGGCATTCAGGTATCCGGATTTTTGAACACGGCGTGGTCTGCATCGCATACGCATCAGTTCTCCGGGTTCGCCAACATTACACGTGTAAATTCGGGTACCCAATGGGCCGGTTTTGCGAATGTTGGTCTAAAAGAAACAAATGGAACACAGGTAGGTGGTTTTATGAACTACGCGAAGTCGGTTAAAGGTATTCAAATAGCAGGCTTTGCTAATTTCGCCCTAAAAGAGGTCAATGGAATTCAAATAGGTTCGTTCCTGAACTACACCAAGCGGTTGAAGGGCATTCAGATTGGTCTGATCAACATATGCGATACGGTGGAGTCGGGTTTGAATATTGGCTTTCTCAGTTTTGTAAGGCACGGAATACAAGACCTCGAACTCCATTACTCACCTACTATGCATGCTAACCTGCTGTTCAAAACCGGAACCAATCGCTTTTATAACATTTTGGCTGCCGGCTACCGACTTGATAAACCACTTTGGTCGGTTGGGTATGGTGTAGGGGCAAGACATCATTTCAAAAAGGGTATGCTTACGGGCATCGAGTTGATGAGTAGCACGGTAAGAAGTGAAACCCAATCCTGGACAACGTATACCATCAACCAACTTACCCAATTGCATGCCATTTTGGGTTACAAGTGGGGCAAGGGAATTGCTCTTACTTCTGGTCCGGTGTTGAATGTGTATTACAGTAGGTTTTAT
>JAEPQQ010000011.1:34961-63476 GCA_017640445.1 Bacteroidia bacterium
AACCCGTTTTATGATGTCACTTCCAACAACGCAAACCTGTCCATGTCCATAGGATATCGCGTAGCCATTTCATTTTAGAGTACTGTTAGTCAGTCTGTTACATCTTTCGTCGCAAATTTATGCTCTATCAATAGGGGTATTTCTTATTCATCTTGTCGTATAGATGAAAAAAGAAACATTATAGATTATGAGACGGTTGATTTTAGTACTTGTCGCACTGGTTATATCCTGTCGGTTTACCCTTGCTCAGAGTGAGCCATCAAAGCCCAGGGTGCAGGTGAGTTTTGTTTATCCGGTTGGTTCAAGCGGATTCAATAGCATTGAAGATACATTTCATGTGTCCCTGAACATTTTAGCTGGGGCAACAGGAGGTGTTGAGGGCCTGGAAATGGGTGGTTTTGCCAACTTTACCAATGGCAGTGTAGAAGGTGTTCAACTTGCAGGTTTTTCCAACGTTGTAAACGACTCCGTTAAAGGTGTTCAGGCTACTGGTTTTGCAAATGTAACCCGTGGTCATGTAGAAGGACTACAGGCTGCAGGCTTCTCCAATTCTGCTCTAACCGACTACCATGGAGCACAGGTGGCAGGTTTTGCGAACTATACAAAGGATTCTTTAAGAGGAGCCCAACTTGCCGGGTTTGCCAACGTTAATACCGGAGGAAGTGTGGGGTTACAGGCGGCTGGCTTTACCAACTATTCTATGGGAGCGCGAGGTACGCAAATTGCCGGCTTTGCCAATACGAATGTTGGAGAGTTGAAAGGAAATCAACTGGCAGGTTTCGCCAACATTTCGACTTCTAAAACAGAAGGTGTTCAAATTGCTGGTTTTATAAATTTTGCACGAAAGATAAAGGGTGCTCAGTTAGGCTTTATCAACATAGCTGATTCCATTGATGGCGTGGCCGTTGGTTTCTTCAGCTTTGCCCGAAATGGCTACCACCAATTAGAGTTAAGTGCAAATGAAACCTTTCATACCAACCTGTCTTTCAGAACAGGAACCCATCACTTTTACAATGTCTTTTCGGCAGCAGTACGGTGGAATGCAAACGACCCGGTTTGGGCATTTGGATATGGTATAGGCACCAGAAAAGAGTTTAAGGACAAGTATGCTCTTAACGCAGAGTTGAGTTCGTACTCCGTTCTCCCTGATAATTTCGACAACCAGGAGTGGGAATCTCTTAACAAACTACAATTATCTCTGGCACGAGAAATAGGAGGTAACCTTGAAGTATTTGCAGGAGCTTCCTTCAACATGTGGTTGTCGGAAAACCTTGAGCCTCAACACGACTATCTTCCTTCAAAAAAGTACAGTGGTGAAAGTGGTAGAGTGAATTGGATCATGTATCCGGGCTTCCAGTTTGGAATACGAATCTGAAGCATTTAATCTAAACCATTTTAGTGACGTACCTTTGCCGCCATTGCCTGGGAAAAGGTTATTACTGAACTGTGCTACCGAAACAAGAAATAACACTACGAACACGAATAAAGTATTCTCCTTTGTTCGTGTTTTCGTTGTTACCCATGCGTTTTCTGTGGTTGTTATCAGATGTTTCATATTACATTCTGTACCACGTATTGGGTTATAGACGAAAAGTAGTTCGGGATAATCTAAAAAATGCCTTTCCCACGTATACTGAAGAGGCATTAGTGGATATCGAGAAGAAATTCTATCATCACTTTTGCGACCTTGCACTGGAAACCCTAAAGTGTTTAAGCATCTCGAACCGTCAGATTAGAAAACGATTCAAGGTTAAAAACCCTGAGATATTCGAAACGTATTATAAGCAAAACAAGAGTGTAATACTGTATACGGCCCACCAGGGTAACTGGGAGTGGATTGCCTTCCTTCCACTGTTTGTCAATCACCAATTAACAGCGTTCTACCAGCCACTTAATAATGGCTACTTCGATGAGTTCGTTAAGCTAATACGCCAGCGATTTGGTGTGCTGTGTATTCCATCCGACCGCGGTTATAGAACTATGATGGAGTTGGAGAGACAAAATGTGTTAACCATCAATTGCATCATAGGAGACCAAAGTCCACAAAAGAAAAGCACCAAACACTGGGTCAACTTTCTGAACCAGGATACGGCATTTTTTATCGGGGCTGACCGAATTGCCAGAAAAAGTGATCACGTGGTAATTTTTCCAGTTTATCGAAAGATTGGAAGAAGTTGTTACGAACTGGAGTTCAGGCTGTTGAATGACGAGGCTGGAAAAACGGAGCCCAACGCAATCGTAAACCAATATGCAGAGATTCTGCAGGAAACCATCCAAAAACAACCCGAACTTTGGCTATGGAGTCATAGACGCTGGAAGATCAAAAAGCCTTCCAAGGATAACGGAATTATGTCATAAGCCGCCCAGAGGTTTCCAATAACATTCCTTAAGTGGTAAATTAGTGCCGGTAATTAAGGAATAATACGCATGAAACTCCTCACACAAGGGCAAAACCACCTAACAAGATTCTTGGTACTATGTGCACTGTTAACCTGGACATTAAGTCTTCAGGCGCAACAGTATAAAGTGATGATGGAAGATAATTCGGTTAACTTTTATGATGTTGTAAGAGCCGCAGATGACTATTTCGAATCGCACGATAAAGGAAAAGGGTCAGGGTGGAAGGATTATCAACGTTGGAAATCCGAAAACGAGAGCAAGTTTGCACCAGACGGGGACCGTTCAGGCGTTGATCCTTATTTCGCAGAACACGGTTTTGAGGCGTTTATGGGAAACCAAAGCCACGGTAAAAGATCATTTGATAACGGATGGATCGAACTCGGGCCCGATAATGCCAATAACGTTACAGCGCATTACTCTCCGGGTATTGGTCGTGTTGAATGTCAGTGGGTAGACCCCACAAACAGCTCGCTTATTTACCTTGGTTCAAGGAGTGGAGGCTTTTGGAAAACTACAAATTCCGGAAGTACCTGGGAAAATACAACCGACTTTCTAGCGGCATCTGGTGTAAACACAATGACCGTTTCTCCAACCAATAGCGACAGCATCTTGATCAACGTCAAGAATGCACAGAACAACACCTCTCATGGTTTGTATCGCTCTATAGACGGAGGTAGTACGTGGGTCGAGTCGAACTTCAATCCATCCACACTGGGTTGGGGAGGCCTGGGTTCAAATGCCAAAATAAACAAGGTAGTGTATCACCCAACCGTCCCCAATCTCATATTTATTGGATCCAACAAAGGACTTTATCGATCGAGCGACAATCTGAAAACCTGGACACGGTACTACAACAACAATAACATCCTCGATATCGAGTTTCATCCAACCGACAAAGAGGTTGTCTACATATATAACGCCTCAACAAAGGGTAGCATTAGTGTTTCGGATGACATGGGTCTTACCTACAATGCCTCTGGTAACCTGAACGGGAATACATCAAACGGATATATTGAAGTTTCCAAGGCATGCCCAAGTTGTGTATACTATGCCTCCACACAGGGCATATGGAAGTCATTAGACCAGGGAAGCTCGTTTCGTTTCCTGGGTAATCCGGATCAGAATTGTAAGGGCTTTGCCGTATCTGATGTTGATACAACCAAGATGGTTTATGGTTATGTAGACCTACTGGCGAGTGAGGATGGGGGTGAAACGTTTGAACAGGTAACCGATTGGAATAATCCCACACCAGATGAAACCTATGTACATGCTGATCTCAGGACTCTTGAGTTTGTAAATGGAAAATTCTATGCAGGAACAGATGGATATCTCGCCTCAAGTGATGATAATGGGAAGTCATGGACACGAATAAGCGATGGAACAGCCATACGGGAAAACTATGCTGTAGGTATTAGCCAGTCGAATTCATATGTGCACATTGCCGGTTCACAAGACAATGGTACAAGCATATTGCTAAAAGACGGATGGTTAGAGTGGAACGGTGGTGATGGTATGGAGTGTTTGGTACAGCCATTGAACCCGGATTGGATGATTGGAAGCTGGCAGTATGGCGGCCGTAATCAAACAAAAGATGGGGGCCAAACGCGCAATTACCTGAATACCACTCAAACTTCTATGGGTCAAACCGATTGGATAGCACCCCTGCTACTGGACCCCATGGAACAAATGCGGGTATATCATTTTAGCGATGTCATCTTTGCTTCCAACGAGTTTGGTAATTCGGGCACGTGGTCGCTTCTGAGTAACCCTGGAATTGGTGTGATCAAGCTTGCAGCCATTGCTCGAACAGACAACAAAAAAATGGTGATTTGCAGAAACTCCGATCTTCAACTCTCAACGGATGGTGGTAAAACATTTGAGCCTATTGTAGATGGCTTGCCAGGCTACAACCTAACAGACGTGGAGTTTGACCCAAACCACTCAAATACCTTAATACTTGGATACAATCGTTATCAGAACGACGGGAAAAAGATCTATATAAGTCATGATTTGGGTGAGAGTTGGGAGAATATCACCTATAACCTTGGCAATATGCCAATTCGAAGTTTGACAATCGATCATAGTGCGGAGAGAAACATTTATGTGGGAGCCGAAATTGGTGTCTACTACAAGGCAATGGCGGATACGGTTTGGCAACTATACAATCCTGGATTCCCCAATGTGTCGGTTCGCGACCTTGAAGTGCAATACGGTGCAAACCTTCTGAAAGCAGCCACCTGGGGCAGAGGTCTCTGGGAATTTACATTGGCAGACAGAGATGATTATCCAAGCATTGTAGAGACCCACATAACCCACCCTCCAACTGAATTGCGACCAGCGGCCGATGTGGCGCAGTTCGTCACCTCAACCATCTTGTACGACGGTACACTTTCGAATGTAAGCGTTTACTGGTCTGCAGATAGTACTTCCCTTGACAGTGTATTGGCCATGAGTAATACCACCGGGAATGAATGGAAGTCGGACCAACCCATACCGGGGCAACCGGAAGGAACAAAATTATATTTTAAAGTGGTGGCAGTTGGAAGCAACACAGATACCTCAGAAACGTACAGCTTCATGTATACGGTTAATCAAGCCTTAGTAGGCGTAGAATCGTTACAAGCTAATGAGTTCCCAATCGCTATTCATCCAAACCCAACAGACGGAAGGCTAGTTCTGCTTGCAGATGAGAACCTCAGCGGATCAACGGTAGAGTTAACCGATGTTACGGGAAAACAGATAGCCACGGGATCGATTTCAGGAGTTAGGAATCTGGAGCTGGAAATCTTGGGAGAATCCGGTGTTTATCTGGTCACAATAAGAACAACAAACGGAGAAGTTTATACGCAGAAGGTGTTAAAGGAATAAGAACACCGCCTGTCAGGAAAAAGATGGAATGGCTACGATTGAGTACGCCGTAACCCGAAGAAGAATATATTTGTTTAGTGAGGAATGGATTTGTCATAGCGCTGGCCTGGCCCGAAACCCGTTGTAAACGGGCAGGAGCCTGGTACGATGGCATCATGGAATACGTTGGAATTAGCAACAATGGCTACTACCGCGTAGGGCATGCGGCTATGATCATTGTAGATCCCGAAGATGGCCAGTGCAGGTACTTTGATTTTGGCAGATATCATACACCGAAGGGCTTTGGTCGGGTCAGAAGTGCGGAGACTGATCACGAGCTACGGATCCACTCAAGGGCTCAAATAAGCGACAACGGAAACTACATTTATAACCTTAGGGAAATTCTTGCGGAAGTGTATATGAACCCCTCATGTCATGGTGTGGGACCTTTACACGGCTGCCCAACCCGGGTAGACCTGGACAAGGTGCTTGCTTTTGTGAAGGACATGCAGGATGTCGACTTTGTGCCATACGGCCCTTTTGTTGCTGATGGTACCAATTGTTCGCGTTTTGTGAATCGCGCCATACAGGCCGGTGTGTTAGAATTTAAAGAGCAACTTCGTTTGAAATTACCGTGGATGATTAGTCCGACTCCCATGTGGAATTTGCGTGCATTATCGCAGGTAATGGTTATCTATGGCGACTTAAACAGTCTGGTACAACGGCCTAAACCCGCAATTGCTTAATGGATCTACCTGACATATTACCTCCACCAAGACGTCCATCGAACGTTTCAGAGAATGCACAATGGCTGTCGGGAGAAGGTGCCGGATCCTGGTTTGATTTCGCACCTGTCGACACTGTTGATTGTGTTTACATTCAACGATATTCCGACGTTGGCATTCTCGAATGTGCCTCTTTGTTCAGGTCAGATGCTCCTTTGCATCTGGAAACGCCATTTCAAATCACGTACCCCTCTCATTGTCAAAAAGTTACGGTCGTTCAGCAGGGTAAACGGATTCAATTGAAGGCAATAAAGAACGAAACCCTGGCTCGGTAATCCCGGATTTCAGAAAGCTCAATCCAGAAGAATTCCCGTATCAATTGCAAGCTGTTGCGAAGTTGCCTATACTTGAAGACCAAAACTTCGAGGCAACACATCTGCTTTTCTGAAGTATTTGGCAGGCAAGAGTATTGATTAAGAAGAAATGAAATCAGCAACAATTGTTGGAGCGGGGTTAGTAGGTTCACTGTGGGCCGTATATCTGTCAAAAGCGGGGTACAAGGTTACCATTGTTGAAATGCGGGACGACTTAAGAGAAGCCGATATCTCAGCAGGAAAATCCATCAACCTGGCTCTTTCGGTAAGAGGGTGGAAGGCATTTAAGACGGTTGGTGTGGACAAAGAAATTGAATCCATTGCCATTCCAATGCCCGGTAGAACCATGCACGACCTGGAGGGCAATCTCACGTATCAGCCTTACGGGCAAGAGGGGCAAGCCATTTATTCGGTTTCCAGGGCTGGCATCAATTGCAAGATGATGGACATTGCTGAAGAATACGGCGGTGCTACCATTTTATACAATCGAAAGTGTATTGGAGCCGACCTTGACAACGGAATTGTCTACGTGGAGAACACCAAAACAGGAGAAAAGGAGGAGATAAAATCCGACGTCGTTTTTGCGGCAGATGGAGCTTTTTCTGCAATTCGATATAAAGCCATGCAGAAGCTGGATCGGTTCGATTATAATCAGCGATACATTGAAGATGGTTATAGAGAAATTTTGTTACCTGCCAACGAAGATGGGTCCTATAAACTAGAGAAAAACACACTGCACATTTGGCCGAGGGGAAGGTTTATGCTCATTGCGCTACCTAACGAAGACGGGTCGTTTACATGTACCCTATTTATGCCACACGAAAACCACGAGTATGCCTTCGATAAAATCAACACCAAGGAAGAGGTTGAGCATTTTTTTAAGACCATCTTCCCAGACTTTTATGACTTGATGCCAAACATTGGCGATGTATGGGAAGACCATCCTTTGTCTTCGTTGGCCATTATCCGTTGTTATCCGTGGACCCATGGAAAGTTCGCATTGATGGGTGACGCGGCTCATGCCACGGTGCCTTTTTATGGACAAGGTATGAACGCCGGTTTTGAAGACTGTACGGTGATGTGGGAACTCATGCAAAAACACAAAGAGGATTGGCCGGCGGTGTTTGAAGCTTATCAGAAAGAGCGAAAACCCGAGGGAGATGCAGTACAAGATCTTTCCTTGCACAACTACTTTGTTATGCGTGATTACGTTGGTGATCCGGAGTTTTTACTTCAAAAGAAATTCGAAAGACGTATTGAACAATTGTATCCCGATAAGTACATGCCGTTGTATTCTCAGGTTTCTTTCAGCCATATAAAATATTCGGAAGCCCATACCAGCGGTATGAACCAGGATAAATGGGTTAAAAGTGTGATGGAGCAGCACGATGTTGAGTCTATGATGGAAGATGGTAGCATCGACAAATTGATCCATCAAATTGTTCAGGAGAAAGGAGCTTTTGGCAGATCATAGAGGCTGCTAGGTCTCCTAAACGTCATTTTAGTTCCGGTCAAAGGGCTCTGCCTCAGTTGTTTAGCGATTTTCAGTCGTTTCTAGTGATAATTTATCATCTTTGATCGAATGGTACAAGACACCATACCGGAGTTTAAACTTGCTGGGTCCGACCTGGGAGAACTACCCTTTAAGGTGGAGAAGGTGGATCGAAACGTAGGCTACGATTCGCAGTCGCCTCATCGACACACGTATTACGAGATATTTCTTTTTGAAGAGGGTGGTGGACTACACATGATCGACTTTCAGGAATTCGATATTCGAAAGGGTGATGTACACCTGTTGTCGCCAGGACAAATTCATTATATGCATCGCAAGCCTGAATCTTCGGGTTGGGTAATCAAGTTCTCTCCAGCGTTCTTTTTAGCCACCCAGAACGATAAGGAAACTCTTCTTAAGATTCCGTTTCTAAACAGTGGGGTTGCGGTTCACAGAATAAGGCCGGAAGAAACCGACTTTGACTATTTGATTGACCTTGCACTTAGGATGCGTAACGAATCTACGCTAAAGAGAACGGGCTACCGCGATATGATTCACAATTACTTAAACCTTACTCTTACCATTTGCAATCGGCTTTACGCAAGTGAAACCCCAAACGCACTGTCGGCCGAAAAAATTCTTTGTAACCGATTTAGAGCGCTGCTTGAAACACATGTGTGCGAGCAACATCGGGTTGGGTTTTATGCCGGTTTACTAGGCGTATCAGACGATAAACTTTGCCAGGCGGTAAGAACCGCAGGTGGAAACACCCCGAGTGAGATGATTTCACGCAGGCTGTTGCTGGAGGCAAAACGCTGTTTGTTACATTCTACCATGTCCATTAAGGAAATCGCATATTCACTAAACTTTCAGGATAATGCGTATTTTAACCGCTGGTTTAAAAAACATGAAAATACGTCTCCTGGTGCCTTTAGGGTAGCCAGTCGGGAAAAGTACCATACTTAGTCGTGGAAGTACAATATCCCTTTGATAGGGAAACTTTGCTTTGTAAAAAAATAGATTATGAGAAAATACAGTCTTATTTCATTGACCTTACTACTATTTGCAGGATCCGCTTTTTTAAGCTCGTGTAATCCAGATGAAGAAACACCGGTTGTAACGGTAAAACCTTCAGACCTGAGTTACACACCTAACACGGTTAGCATTAAAGAGGGAAGTTCGGCGACATCGTCGGCACCAGAAGTACAAGGTACCGCTCCAATTAGCTTTTCAATTACCACGGCTCCAGATGCGGGTGGTGCAATTACTGTTGATGCTTCTACCGGAGTAATTACAGTATCTGAAACCACTGCGGCAGGAACGTACAAGGTATCGGTTGATGCAAGCAATTCGGCAGGAAGTACCAGCTTTACAGATGCGTTTACGGTGGAGGTGATTGCACCTATTAACTTTACCGATGATGTAGCGCCGATTGTTTCAGCGTCGTGTAGCCCGTGCCACGTGGATGGTGGAGCAAATACCAACTATGGTGTTTTTGCAAACGCTGAGTCCAACGCGAACTTCATTATCGACCGTATTAAACGCGACGAAGGTAGCGCAGGGTTTATGCCCTTAAACGGAACGAAGCTAAGCGATGCCGACATTGCTACGATTGAGCAGTGGAAAGAAGATGGTTTGAAAGAGAACTAGACTCACCTAAGCTCGCGAAATGCAGAACAAGGATCGAAGACAGTTTATAAAGAACACTTCTCTCGCAGCCTTATCCCTTGGTTTCTTACCTTTTGGCTCCAAAGCCAATACGCAGGAAACCATGGCATGCGAAGAAACAACTCAGGATTATTATGGGGTGGGACCGTTTTATAGCGAGAACCCACCCGATATTTCTGATGGCCAATTGGCTAAAGAGTCGGAGGAAGGCACGCGCATGATCATCTCCGGTCGTGTTATGAATCTTGACTGTACCGAAGCAATTCCCAACGCTATTGTTGACATATGGCATGCCGACCATAATGGGGATTACGACAATGTAGGTTATAATCTAAGGGGAAAGGTTAAGACCAATAGTCAGGGATTTTACAGTTTCGAAACGATTAAACCTGGCAAATACTTGAATGGTGCTGAGTATCGACCCTCACACATTCACTTCAAGATTACTCCTCCCGGTAAAGATACTTTGGTAACACAGCTTTACTTTAAGGGTGATACGAGTATTGCCAACGACGCGGCTGCGTCCATAACCAGTGGGACGTTTAACGCCACCCACAGGATTATTGAGCTTACTACCAATAATGATGGCAAACTGGAAGGAACCTGGGACATCGTTCTCGATGCTGAAGGAAAGAACATCGGAACAAATGACCTGTACCTTGACAAGGGAATCATCTATACGGCTTCTCCAAACCCATTTTCGGAGCGATTGGAGATTAAGTATGGCGTTTTTCTGGATGCGGTAGTTGGACTGGATATATACGACATACAGGGTCGGTTAGTGGCAAATCTCGAGAGCCGGGAATTGAAGGCACAGAAATACGAGGCTGTTTGGGAGCCTGAACCGGGTTTGCCGGATGGTAACTATTTCGTTGCGCTTAAGGTGAACGATTTACAGGTTCAGTACAAGAAGGTTGTAAGGAAACACTAACGCATCAGGTGTACGGTTCCTGACGAGTATATACGTTTACCGCTTCCTTCGGTAAACTGAATCCGATACATGTAGACTCCAGATGGGAGCACCTCACCGGTCAACGATGTTCCATCCCAAAGTGCGTGAATATCGTTTGTGAAGAAAACGTGTTCGCCCCAACGATTGTACACGTCAATTTGGTAGTCGTCTCCTGAAATTTGATTGTTTTTCACCACAAACAAGGTAAAGAAATTAAACCGATCGTTGATACCGTCGTTGTTAGGAGAGAATGAATTCGGAATGATAAAAACGGCTTCCCCGCTCGTTCGAGAAATGTTTGAATAACTGGTATCGCCGTTTGTATTGGTTGCATAAACCCTAAACGGATAGAAACCTTCAACATCGCGATACAGTGTTGGGTCCTCGTATTCGAAAACACCTGATCCTACCTGATCCACGTGCAAAATGGTCTGGTAGCGGACAAACTCAATATGGTGATTTGCAATTGGGTGGTCCCAATGCTCATAAGGCTTCCAATCGAGATACGATATACCATCGTCGTAAGCGGTTGTAAGCAGTATGGTTTTACCAAAGTTTCCGGGTTTGCTTGCATTGTCGCATTGGTCAACCTCCGTAACAGTATACAAAATACTTGTAACCGATGGATCAACCGTTTGGTCCACGTAGAAGGTGTCATAAACGTCCACCTCACCCAACGGAGACCCGAAGTCACCGGCATATGAGTTTACCCGGTAATGACTATTCTCTTCATAGGAGCTTGGAAACCATCGAATGTGTACTGACTGATCCAGCAAAACACTTACATTGGCAACGTCAAGTTCATTGAGATTGAATCGAAATTGAGGTTCAATTTCCTCTCGATTACTGTATGTTCTTACATCATCTTCCCGTACAGCAGCTACCCGGTAATCATACAGCCGATTACATAGGTTTAAGCTATCTGTGAATGATCGTTGTGTGCTAAAAACTTCACCCACCTTCACGTAGTCGGAACTGTCCTTCTCCTTGCGATAAATCTCGTAGTACTCAACGCGTTCCCAACCCACGTAATAGGTCCAGTCTAAATTAACTTGCTCAGGTAAAGTACTGGCAACCGAAAGAATGATGGGACAGTGGATTCCTCCTTTATCACCTTCTACACCACATTTGTTTGATACGGAAAGTGAATAACAGTTTCTATTGGTTTTGTCGGATGCCGGATCAATGAGTTCGAGGCTGGAAGAAGCATCAGCTTTCGCGATAAAATTCCCTTCTCGATAGATGTTAAAGAAGTCGAAATAGTCGAAGCTAAAATCCTTGTACTTCAACACTACCTTGTTGTCAACATTAAAGCTGGCATAGTCCAGTTCAACGACTGGAGTATTTTTAGAGTCGAATACTTCTATTTCTACTGAATCTGGTATAGCACAACCGTTGGCTAGTTCAGCAACCACCCGGATGGTATACTTTCCGGATGCTGAATAGGTTATACTGGCAGTCGGATCAATAGTTGTCTGGTTGTTTTGACCATTGCCAGGGTCACCAAAATCCCACCGGTACAGCACCGGGTTAACATCATCGTCAGTTTCAAGATTTAGGGTAATAGGTGTTTGCTCACAAAGGAAATCGGGCATCAGAAACTCGATCTCTGCAGACTTAGAGGCCCAAACAGCAGCGTTAATCGTGTCACTGCAATTGTAATTGTTCTTGGCAATCAATTGAAGCGCATTTTTTCCCTCCTGATTCACGGATAACTCAGTACTGCGAGTGTAGGCAACATGGGATCCATTGAGCGACCATATCCAGTAGGTGCTGTAAATACCTGTATCCTTTACCGTAAATATCTCTCGTTGACAAACCAGGGTGTCGGGCAGAACCTCCAACCCAATTTCAGGATTGTTATAAACCTCAATTCCCGATGCTGGCCTGTACGTTGCTTCACACCCGGTTGCATCTACTACACGCATTTGAGGGTAGTAGAGCTGTCGCAAGGTTGTATCCGTATTGGAGTAGGTATAGTCGGACAAGGTGTTTGTGTCCTTACGCAGGGTGTCCCCATAACTAAAATAGAACGAGGTGTAGTTTTGACTGTTATTAGTGAAGCTGATCTTTAAGGGTTCGCACCCCTTGTCAACGCTCATTTGGAAGTCGGCAACCGGCCCATTAAGCCTTACTCTGTTTTGCCTGGTAATGGTATCTGCACAGCCGAAGCTTGTTTTGGCAATTAGGGTAATATCAAACCCATCTTTGTCGCTGTTTACCTGATACGAGTGTTTAATTGTATCCTGATTTGGAAAAGATACGTTAGAGCCATCACCAAACAGCCATTGCAGTGAATCTGCATTTTCTGATTTATTGATAAAGGTAACCGTAGCCGGAGCGCAGGTGAAAACCGAATCCGTTACATCAAAATCAGCGGTAAGTTTAACCGCTTGAATATGACGAGTTGCGGTATCCAGGCAGGCCCCGTCTTTGCTTGCAATAAGTGAAACAATAAGGCTGCCGGTATCCTTAAGAATTAAACGGCGTTTAGTTTCATTGATACTGTCCAGTTGATAACCGGAAGATCGATCTACCTCCCATTTTATGTGCGTTGGGCTATTGGTAGAACCGTCTGTTAATATAATTGTGTCACCAATACAGCCTGTAGTAGGATACGCATGAAGAATAGAGTTTAAACCGTTTTGAACCGGGTCGGAAACAATATAATTCACGCAACCCGAACTGTTGGTGACATACAATGCAATTCGGTATTCACGATTTTCCGTAAGCCGAATCACCGGGTTGGCCGTTGTGGCCCCTTGTACAGCAGCTCCTGATCGTGGAACAACATCCCAGTAATAACTCAAAGTGGTATCTGTAAAACCAACGTGTACGTTATAGTCGATGGAAAATGACGGGTGTACGGTTAATGGGGAACATCCAGACTGCGTATCCAGTTCAATTTTCCCTTTTAAACCGTTTACCCAAAGAGAATTGGTAATGGAGTCATTACATCCTCCGTTCACGGTGTACCAATACGTAACCTCGTATTCACCAATCTCGGAAAAACCAGTGGTAACTGTATCTCCTGATACCGTATGGGTTGTACCAGTGGCGAGATGTTTAAATCGATAGGTATTGGTAAATTGTTCGTCTGCCGGTACGCTGCGTGTTATTAACCTCAGCGAGTCGTTCAAACACACAATGCTGTCTTCGGTATTATAATCCAGAACCGGTTTAACTACCCGAACGGCGTTTTCAGCCATGTATTTTTCCTGACAACCGAGCGGATTGGCCGCCGTGAGTTGAACGTGGTAATAACCTGTATCATTGTAACTGAATACCGGGTTAAGACTTCCGGAAGATCCTAGTACTTTTGACTTGTCCTTGTTGTAAAAGTCCCAGGAAAATAGGTCGAGCCCATAGTACGATCCAGAAGGTGTTTTGTTCACAAACGAAAAATCCTGACCTACGCAGCCAATGTCAGGCTCTGCAAAAAAATCAAAAGCATACGGCCTTACTTCAATGAAATTTTGTTTCACCGTTGTATCACTGCATCCAGATTGAGCAACCGTAATAAGTTCGACGTGATAACGGGAAGGGCTTTTGCTAATGGTTACAGACAGGTCTTTCTTGGAAGACTTGGTGAGCTCGGTTCCTGTTTCTGCATCAATGATGCGCCAGTAAAAGGCTGAGATCTTGCTTGAAGTATCCGATTCGTTTACCAGATCCACCTTGTGCGGACTCTCACAGTGAAATGCGTTGGTCGATGAAAAATCTGCTTTTAATCCCTCAATGTGAATGAGGTCTTTCCGTTCAAGAGTACTGATGCATTTGTTATGATCATGGATAAGAGTAAGGTCGTAAGAACCAGTATCCTTGAATGTAACATTGGCCTTGTATTTGTCTGGGCGATCAAGCGTTGCACTATTAATGGTCCAATAAAACACTCCGGGGACCGGGTTTTCGGTTTGAACCAGTTGAATTTTTTCACTTAAACAGGCGGTTGTTTTGTCTACACTTAAGCCAAGCTTTACCGTATCACCAAGCCGCATGTCTGATATTTTCGATTCGGTGTACGTACAACCTTGATCTGTCACAATGGTTAACTCGGTGTTAAAAACGCCAATGGAAGAGTAGGTTACTTCCTTTACATCTTCAGAAGTTGGGGAAGCATTGTCGGAGCCCGGTAGTTTCCAGGAATACGATTTAATCGACTGATTTCCCAACGTATAGGTGCTGGTAAAGTCCGTTGTAACAGGGTAGCAGTGATCGGTGTTCGATTTGTGATAATCAAGTCCAATATTACTATAGGCATTAATTGATTGGCCACCTGTCTTAGAGTTGATACAGCCGTTATTATCCTGAGCCACCAGGGTTATGGTATAATTTCCGGGATCGGATATAACCAGAACTTTTGATCGTTCGGTGTTCTCAAATGTCAGATTGTTTACCACCCAATTCCGTCGTACCGATGTTGGGGTCAAATCTGTAAGTGTAATGGTATCACTTACTGAACAAATGAGGTTGCGCGAGATGTTCAAGTCTGCCTTGGGTAGGGCATGAACCGTGGTGACATCTGTAAAAGAATAAGGGCAAATGGTGCCATCCGAAAGAGTCAATCTAAGATCAACTGCCAGAGCTCCAGGTAGTGCAGCCGCTCCAAAATGAAGATCACTGGTAGTGTCCCAACCATTTCCCAGGTTCCATTCCACAATTGATGAAGTTGGAACATTTGATGCACGTAACTCAATAAAATCGGAAATGCAATACTCTGTGTTGGGAGATGTAACCACTACATTTGGACACTGTCCGGATACGTACAGGGCAGAAACCATGTATAAAAGCAGCAGTATAAGTGGTCGATTTCTCAACGTTGGTTTTTTAATTTAGTCTTCGCAGTTCAAATAGAGTTGCATCTCGAACCCCACTATGTGCGAAATTAATTGAAGAATTTGGTCAGAGCCCAATGAAAACAGTAATCTTACACTTTTGTTGCTTGCTAACCATGTGACTTTGTGCAAGTTCAGAACTCCGTTAATATTCGTTAATACTTTTTAATTTTTTTTCCGAATAGCTGGCGTAAATCCCTTATTCCTTTGAATTTGTGAGTAAGTGGCGAATTTTATGCTTTCTGCTAGGCCTTTTTTTAGGCTTCAGTTCTTCCTATTCTCAGGAAGTAACCAGCCTTAAGGATACCCTAAAGATTGATGGAGATATTAGTATGCGAAACGTACTGTATTCCATGGGTGGTATACCCAACAGACGTGTACCTTACAGCTTTGTTCTCGGTGCCACCATTAACGTGAGTAAGGGAGAGTTTAACCTCCCGTTTAGTGTGACATATTCGGAGCAGGAACGAAGTTTTAGTCAACCGTTTAATCAGTTTGGAATATCACCTAGTTACAAGTGGGCAAAGTTGCATCTGGGATTTAACAGCCTCAACTGGAACACCTATACCCTGGGGGGAGCACAGTTCCTTGGTGCAGGCATCGAACTCAACCCCAAAAAACTAAGGTTCGGTTTTATGTATGGACGTTTTCGAAGAGGAACGCCAATTGATAGCATCGGATTCATTGAACAACGTCGGGGACAGCCTTCATACAAACGAAATGGTTGGGCAGCCAGAATTGGTGTTGGGAGCGACGCCAAACATCTTGATCTCATCGTGTTTAAGGGGAAAGATCAGGACAATGGAACGTCGCCTTTACTGCAGGATAGTACCACGTACATCTTTCCGGCGGAGAATACATGTATTGGTATTCGAAGCCTCATACCTATTACAAAAGCAATCAGCTTCAACTTCGACGGAGGCCTAAGCCTTTTTAATCGCGACCTCACAGCACCTGGGCTTGATACCTCAGCCGAGGCAAGCGAGATCGCCTTTGTCGATGGCTTTCATAAAACCCGGCTTTCAACAGCGGTTTACTATGGAGGAGATGCAGGCCTGAAGTTTCAGATAAAAGGGCATTCTCTAGGGCTCAATACAAAGTATGTTTTACCCGACTATCAGGCCATGGGTATTTATTACATGGACAACGACGTATTCTCTTATGGCTTCAATCATAGTTTTGGTTTTTGGAAGTCACGAGCCAATCTGAACTACGGTCTAAACCGGTTAATTGACAACCTGGCCAATAAGAAGATGGTTACTACAATTCGCTTGCAACCAATTGTTAACCTTACACTAAATCCGTCCAGCAAATGGGGAGTAAGCGTAAACTGGAATAACTTCTATACCCGGCAGGAAGACGGTACCATTCAGGTATCAGACAGTTTTCGAATGAACCAATCAAACCCCGGGCTTAACATAACGCCGTATGCCCAATGGGGTGATACAGTTGTGTATCACTCTCTGTTTGCAACCTATGCAGACATGCAGCTCGTTGACAACAATCCCTATACTTCAGCCTTTTCACAATACAGGGCAACGGTTTATGGACTTAACTATTCCCAAAACCTGATTCCTACTAACATGTCGTTGTCTGGAGGATTGAACTATACACGTAACCGCAACAACGAATTAGACGAAACGTCGTATGGCCTTAATCTGGGTGCAAGCAAATCGAGTGATGAAACAAAATGGACGGCAGGCGCAAATCTGAGTTTGCAGTTTTCGAATCTCTCAAATACGGTTTCCATCAACCTTAATGGAAATTACAATCTCAAGCACAAACAGGTGCTTACGGCCGGACTTACTTTTTTGACCAACAGTGCCAAGCAAACCAATACAACGTCGTTCAACGAACTGACCTTTATGTTGACCTATCGCAAAAATTTCAATTATGTACACAAACGTAAAAACTAGAGTTTTAGGCCTTGTAGTACTGCTTTGCCTATCGTTTATGGCACAAGCCCAGTTGACGGTCCAAACCACTGTGTTGCCACCGTACTCTCCCTATTTGTCGGACTACTATGGGTATCAGAACAAGGTAACCGTGCGCATAATAAACCCTACCAATACAACGTATCAGGTTCGCTTGCAGGGACATGTAAAAGGGGGTAACGTAAATATATCGGTCAAGCAGGCCTATAAACCAGCAAATGCAATCAATGCTGCCCCAGGTATTACTGTTCTCAAAGGCGGGCAATTAGGTCCTTATTTCTCTGAAAACGCTTTAACTTTTCAAGGCATAAGTAAGCAAGAAGTGTTGGTTGGTAACGGACTGCCCGAGGGAAATTACCAGATGTGTTTCTGGGCAGTTAATTATAACAGCAACCAAACCTTGTCTACTCCAAATCAGGGATGTGCCAACTTTACCATAACACATTTTGAAACTCCCAAACTCATAACACCTGCTTGCGATGCAGAAGTGCAGTCAAAGAATCCTCAAAACCAAATCTTCAATTGGACGATTCCTGCAGGAGTACTTCCTTCTAACGTGGAATACGAACTCACCATGGTAGAAGTAAACCCTCCAGGTCTAAACCCAAACCAGGCAATCGAATCGGCAACGGACCCTGTGTTCTTCCGAAAAAAAGTATCGATCAACAGCTACATTTATAAACTTTCTGATCCCAAACTCGAAGAAGGAAAGGTTTACGCATGGCGGGTAAGGGCCATGCCGAGACCAGGCAAAAAGGCCAACTTTAAAAATAACGGGTACAGCCCGGCGTGTAAGTTTAAATACGTTCCCGGAATTCAAAACCAGAACAACCAGAATAACGATCCACCTGAGGACAACAATGATTGTGTAGGTGTCTGCGATGTTCCGGCACCCCAAAACAATCAGGTATATCAACCAAAGGTTGGTGACACGGTGTACATAGGTAAATTTAGTATGGCTATCAAAACCTTGAATGGCTCTTCCGGAAACGGCGTAATTCCGATCCCGTTTCTCAGTGCTAATGTAGCCGTGAAGTTTAGCAATCTGCAGGTTAATACGGATATGGTGGCGTTTGGAACGTCAAAAGCAACCGCCCAGATTTCTAATAATTCTCTGGTTGACCAGGCCCTGGCTAATGATCCGAATGGTGAAGTTCAGCTAACCTCGGATAAGATGAATCAAATTCAGAATTACATCAATCAAGGTCAACGATTGGTGTCGAAGTTTGCACCTAACATGGAACCTATTGGAGTTCCATTTGCCCAGGATCACAACGATTTTAACTGGCAGATTCTTGGTTTGATTTTTACACCCACCAAGGCGTACATGAATGGAGCTTTAGGTCTTGAACTAACGGAGTCGTTCAACAACAACTGGGTGGATCTGGGAATGAAGGGAATTTGCATCCGTCCTAATGGCTATGGTTCACTTCCGAAGATCATGCTCAAAAACGACGAGGAAGCGAGTGTAAGTGAGCATGTAACCATGGTAATTAAGGGCAACAACGCAAGTTATGTTGAGCTAAGCTGCTCTGGCGTTGAAAAGGTTCATTTAGCGGGTGAATTTGTAATCAGTAGAAACAAACTTCTCCCGCACAATGGCGAGAAGGTTATTGAAGGCGCAAACAACAAAGTAAAGGCCGTCTTTAACGTTGATATTTCGACGAACAACAATTGGCTGGTTGACGCTACCATGCAGCCAGCCACGTTCGTTTTGCCAGAGGCTAAGGATGTGGTCTTAACGGCACAAACGGCTGTGCTTGATCAATCGAATGTGCAAAACGCACAGGGTTTTAAGTTGCACGCAAACCATCCTAAAAAGGCTTCTGACAAAGACTGGGTGGGCGTGTACATAAAGAATATTTCTGCACGGCTTCCTACCGAATTTAAGAAGAACGATGGAGCCATCACAGTAGCTCTCAAGGATTTAGTTATTGACAAATCAGGAGCCTGGTTCAAGGGGGCAGCGCAAAATTTGGTTTCCATGGATAATGGGTCTTTGGGTGGATGGAAATTCTCCATCCAGTCTTTTGAGATCGATGTACGAGGTTCTGCCCTGGAGGGAGGTGCAATGGCCGGAGATCTTCGTTTACCGATTGCGGAAACCGGAATAGCCTATTCCGCTATGTTGTCGAAAGGAAACAATGGAATTGACTACTCATTCAGTATTGGGAACCTTGACGATATTGATGCAGACCTATGGTTAGCTTCATTGAGCCTCAAGCCAGGTTCTAAAGTCACAATCACCAAACAAAACAATAAGGTTACTCCCAGTGCTCAACTAAATGGGGCCATTAGCATCGGGTTTACAAAGTCTCCGGATAACAATACGCCCTTATCCAAACTTAGTTTGAATAACATTCAATTCCAGTCGCTCACCATCTCAGGAGGGAACAACCCCCAGATCGATTTCGATTTCGTTTCGCTCAAGTCGCAAGAAGGAGGGAACCAACACACCATGAACAAATTCCCGCTTAACCTTACCGAGCTGACATACGAAAACATGGGGAATCCCGGTATCGTTTTTGGGCTGGGAATAAACCTGGTAAAGGGAAGCAACGGTTTTAATGCCGAAACCAAGCTTAAGATCAAGGGGAAATACAACGGCCAACAAAAGCGATTTGTGTATCAGGGTATAGACCTTCAATCAGTGAGTATAGATGCCCAGATGGGTGTTATTGATCTGGAAGGCAAGATCGACCTGTACAAAGAGGATCCAACGTTTGGAACTGGTTTTCGGGGAGATATCTCAGCTACTGTAAAGGTGATAGGTGTTGCCATAGACGCAACGCTTCAGGTGGGTAAAATAGGTGACGGTAACCAGGAAAACGCCAATAACTATCGATATTGGTTTGCCGATATTTCGGCTCGATGGTCGGTGGGACTTGTAGTTCCTGGTGCACCCGCAATTGCCTTCTATGGATTTAGTGGTGGTGCTTACAAAAACATGGAACGTCAGTCGGCTGAGGTAATTAGTAATGCCTCAATGCCAGACATAAAAGGTAAAATGAACGACATGACGGCAGGCAAGAGCCGCTCAGGTGTTCAATACACGCCAAAGAAGGGGAGTGCCGGTTTTATGGCCGGTGTAACCATTGGAACGGCTGGGGAACCCACCGCCTTTAACGCAGACGTAAAACTTTTAGTCCAGTTCAACACCGATAACTTTGGTATTACCAAAATTGTGCTGGAAGGAAACGGTTACATCATGGGGCCAATTCTCGACCGGAATAAAAAGCTTTTAGAGGTGTCCCTAACGATAGAAGCAGACTTCGAAAAGCCATCGTTTGATGCCAACCTGACTATTAATGGAGGCTTCGACCAGTCTAAACTCAACGTAACGGTCGCTGCTTCCTTGAATATTCACGCATCTCCTGACCTGTGGTACGTTAAGGTAGGATATTGGACCAACGACGATGAGCCCTGGAACGACCCGAAACGTATCCAGGTGGACATAGGGCTTGATGCAAAAGTTGTAAAAGCAGCCCTAAACTTCAACGCGTATTTCATGATCGGGAACGACATTGGAGATTTGCCACGGTCGCCTCTTAAAGTACGTAACATGCTCGCTGAAAAAGGGAAGTCGGACATCAATAAGACCGTGCCTCCCGACCTCGCCTTGGGTAAGGGTTTTGCCTTTGGGGCCGGTATCAGATTTAACGCTGAACTTGACTTTGCCATCTTCTATACAGACATTGAGTTTATCCTGGGCGGCGATGTGTTGCTAAGCAAGAAAAACGTTACGTGTAACGGGAGCTACAACTACGGAATTAACCAATGGTATGCAAAGGGAAGTGCATATGCCTACCTTGATGTAGATGCTGGTATCCGATTGGATATGTGGTTATGGAAAGGTGAATTTAGCCTGATTGCATTCCAGACTGCAGCAGAAATCAAGGCCGAATTACCAAACCCATACTGGTTAAGTGGCCGGTTTGCGCTTAAAGGTTCGTTGTTCAATGGTTTAATCAAAATCGATACGCGATATAAGATGGAAGTGGGTGAGAAATGTCAATGGGCCAATGGTCAGGACATTAAGGATTTGCCCATCATTGAAGAGTTGAAGCCAGGCGAAGGAGATAAGGAAACCGTGTTTGCAGCGCCACAGGCTTCGTTCAACTTCCCGTTGAATCAAACCTTGTTACTGAAAGATAATAAAGGGAAGAGCAAGACAGTACGATTCTCTATAATCTCTGTTAAACTCAAAAAGGGTAATACGGTTATTCCTGGAAAATACCACTTAAACAATGCCCGAACCGGTCTTACTTTCCTGGCGAACAAAACGCTTCCTGAAAAATCTAAATTGACCTTTGAGGTAAAGGCACAGTGTAAACGAAACGTGAATGGTAAATGGCAGCCACTCCGAACAGAAATTAAGAAAGTAAGTTTCAGAACTGATGTTTTACCCGATTACATCGACCCACAGAACGTCATTAAGGCATATCCACAGATTAGACAACGGTATTTCCTGCAAGATGATGAGGATGATGGAAACATACATGTTGGTTTATCGCAGTGTTACCTCCTCGAGAAAAAAGAAGATGCTAAGTTTAAGTATGAATACAAACTGAGGGTACGTAACGTAGAAACGGGTCAGAAACAGGTTATTCCATTCACGTGTAATGGCAAAGATTTCTTGTACAAGATACCGAAACTGTCAAATGAAACGGTGTATGAAATGCAGTTCATGAGAATTGCCACACCAAAAAACTCCAAGATCAACACCAAAAAGAACACTAAGTCGGTTTACACCAATTTGAAAGGAGTTCCTGTGAAGTACAAACCGGCAAAAATGGGGAACGTATCACTCAATCAGAACAAGGCCAACGGCCTAAAATTAAAGGGAGTGAATAACAAACCCATCAAGTATAGCAATAAGTCGAACCTCCAGTTAAAAGGCAATGGTTTTAACACAAAAAGCGACAACAGTATTTTGGTAAGAAAGAATAAACTGGCCTTCGATCAACAGAAAAAGGGTAAGGTATACGACAAGTTGTTCTCGTACCATTTTAGAACCAGCCGATACAACACTGCCGCAGAAAAATACGGGAAGTACAAACCGGCAGGCTTTGGAAGCATGGTGTATAACCAGATTGACTTCGGATACGACTGGATGACTTTTATTCCTTTCCCGCTGGTACATGGCGACGAAAACATGGATGTTTATGATGCTTACGGGTACAACAAAAAGAACTTCAATATTTATGTTGACCCATTGGTAAAACTGAAGATTGAATGGAGCAACTCGGGTTACTACAAAGACATTAATACAAGAGTTTACGGAGCCCGATACAAGGATTACAGTCAAAAAACTGTAGACATCACCCATCAACTTAAAAAGAATCGATTTGCCGATCGGAACTTCTTCGGCCGAACAGACCTGACTTTTAGCTCTCGCCCGAAAGAAGCGGTTAAGGTTTGGAGCCCTTACACAGAGGGACCTATTCATCTCAAGGCCGGCCAAAAAATGTTGAAGCCCAAGGGAAAACTTACCAATGCCGAAATTGCTAAGGCCAAGAACGGTATCAAACTAAATGAAACCGTAGGCATTAAGTATGTGATTCCGATAACCGACTACTCACCCGGAGTCGTTGTTTTGGATGCGATCAAGATATACCTCAAACACAAATCATGGTGTAATGGCGATCATGTCGCTAGTTGGAACGAGAAGAAATGTTACTCCAAAGAGGCATACCCCTTATTAAAAGGAACAGCTCTTTCGTGGATGGCTATCAATCCATACAGTAACATACCGAATAACCAGTCGATGAAGTACGAACTGACGTACAGTTATTACAAGTATACACCGTATAAGAAGACACTTAACTTTATCTACAAGAAATAAGACTATGAACGCATTTTATTCCATCGCTTTAATCGTCCTCATTGGTCTTTCTGGTCCTGTTATGGCTCAGGATGCAGTAGAGGAAGACTCCATATTTGATCAACCGTTGTTAGCACTTCAGAAACGCACGGAATCTGATCGGGTAATTCTCCGTTGGGCACCAACGAACTACAGTTTGTTTCGCCATGCATCGGAAACGGGTTATCGTATTCAGCGTAGAGCCTATAGTACAAACCCAGAGGTTGAGTTTACACAAGCAACTGATTTAGACGGAGGGTTTAAGGATTTTGTAGTGGTTAAACCCTGGGCAGAGGACGAGTGGAGGTCGAATGCGACTGATTCTTCTGACATCTATGCCGGTGTAGCAATGCAAATTTTGTTAGGTGGTGAGATAAAACCAAAAGGGAATGGAGAGATGAATGATATCAACTCGTATTACGAAGATCAGCAACGAAAGTTTGCCTATGGTTTGATTGCGGCCGACTTGTCTCCCACCGCAGCGCTGGGTCTCGGGCTTCGTTTTGAGGATACAGATGTGAAGCAGGGCTACTTCTACGAATATCGCATCATGTTGAATGAGCTTCCGGAAGGTTTTAAGGCAGATACAGCCTGGGTGTTTGCAGACATGACCCGACCATATAAAGCGAAGCAGGTGAGACACGCGTTTCTTGAAGCTTCCGATAAGAGTATTGGTGTTTACTGGACGCGTCACAACGACCAGTTTTTTACGGCTTACGATGTAGAGAGGTCAGAAGATAAGGTGACATGGACCAAATTGAACGATCGCCCGTGGATGACGAGTTTATATACACCGGAAACGCCTAACTTTTTTATTGACAGCCTGGCTGAAAATGATAAGACCTATTATTATAGAATCATTGGATATACGGCCTTTGGTGATCAGGGTTCGTATTCCGACGTGCTATCCGATAAGGGAGTGGATCTTACACCACCTGCACCGGCCTGGGGAGTTAAAGCTGAAGACATGGGTGGATATGTCGCCATTAACTGGGAGGCTTCTCCGAATGAGGTGGATTTTGATGGCTTCTATGTGGAACGCAGTGACGCACCCAATGGACATTTCGAACGCATAAGCGAAAAGTTGCCGGCAGATGCCCGTGATTTTGCCGATCTAATGCCAGCAGGGTTGAGTTCAAACTACTATCGCATTGCTTCCGTCGACACAAAGGGGAACGAATCAAAAAGTTTCTCTGATCTGGGCTACCTTGTTGATAGTATGCCACCTGCTATGCCAACAGGTTTGATAGGTACAATTGATACAAATGGAAGAGTAGAGTTAGACTGGACTCCAGGGCCCGAAGCAGACATAATTGGATACCGGGTCTATTGGTCGAATAACAAGGAAACCGAGTTTACCCAACTGTTGGGTGAGGTAATTCCGGGAGTTAACTACGTAGACAGCATAGAGGTTAAAACACTTAATGAAGAGATTTACTACCGCATTGCCGCAGTTGATCATCGGTATAACCACTCCGTTTTGTCAGACATACTTACGTTAAAAAAGCCGGATCTTGTACCACCAGCAGAACCGTTGATCTACGATTATCACGTAAACGAAAGCAGTGCCCGGTTCAAATGGTACCCAAGTAGCTCTGCTGATGTGATAAAACAGGAGGTTTGGCGAATGTCAGAGGGTGTAGAATGGACCATGCAACGCGTTACTTCCGACACCACATACGAAGATAAAGAGGTAGAACAAGGGAAGGCCTATAGCTACAAGGTTGTGGTGTACGACGATGCGTCAAATAGGTCGGAGTCGCAAGTGTTAAACGTTACCGTGGTCGACAATGCTAGTCGTCAGTCAACCATCACCGCCTCATTCAAAGTCGAACAGGAGGTTGCTCAGTTGTCGTGGTCGGCCGAAAAGGGTGAGGCCAAGTATGTAGTGTACCGAAAGCGAGGAGATATGCAGACTAAACTGGCCAGCGTTTATGCGCCAGAGATTTCGTGGAAAGATGCCGACTACGAACCAGGTGATGATTACTTAATGCGTGTGGTTTACCCTGATGGAGACGAGTCGCAACTTATTACATTTAAAAGGGAGTAAAACAGAGGATGGCTACGGCTGAACCAGCAAACTATGTGGTATGGGTGGAATTGATCCTTTTTGCATATGTGGTCGCTTCAACCCTTCGCCTTCCCAAGATCGCCAAACTTCAGGTTGATCCTGTGTTAGAGGTGTCTATGGGATGGACCATCGTTTTCGTTTTAATCGGAGCATTTTTTTATCCCTATTTTGCCACTAGTTCGTTACAACCCGGTAGTTGGATGGTTGTAGTATTTACGGGTCTATTGTTGGCAAGTACCGACTTGTGGCTCTTTGAACACAAGCATTGTTTAAGGTCCATTTACAAAACATACGCCAAGCTGAAATATGGCATTGGGGTCGTGTTGGTTCTCGGTCTGATTTATAAGGTGATTTTCTAGCGCACAAGAAGCTTGTAACCATGCCCGTGTTCATTCACAATGGTTACCGCCGAATTGTCTGAAAATCGTTTTCGAAGTCGGGTGATATACACATTCAGGCTTAGCCCCTTGTGATAGTCATCCTGCCCCCAGATATCTTCTAACATCTTGGTGCGGGTTACCACCTTGTTCATGTGCCGGCACAGTATATGAAGCACCTTGGCCTCAGTGGTTGATAAGCTCGTAGATGCATTCTCCGTTCTCAGTTCTCCGAAATCTGAGAAGAAGGTTTGCTTTCCCAATGGAAATTCGGTTTCGGGTCGGTCTTCACCAGTACGTACCCGCTTAGATATGTTGGTTATTCTCAGGTACAACTCCTCCAGGCTAAAAGGCTTGGAGATATAGTCTTCCGCTCCTAGTTTCAAACCGCGAATACGATCTTCTTTTCGGGTTTGTCCGGTTAGAAACAGAAAAGGAATCTGTATTCCGTGAGATTGGATTTCTTCGGCAAGCGTGAAGCCGTCTTTTTGTGGCATTTTAACATCCATCAGGCAAAGATGAAAAGTGTCGTTTTGGAGGTTCTTCAATACGTCATCCGGATTGTGAAGAAGCTTTACGGACATGCCTTTCCCGCTCAGATATTCCTGCACCAAACCACTCAGTTCAATATCGTCATCAACGTAAAGAATGTGTACCTCGTTTTCCATTATCGACTACACAAGAATAATCATAATAATTCACTAATTTGCTTGTGTTTAGTGGAATTCCGAAGAAAATGAAGTTCTGGAAATTTATAATAAAGTGGGTGACGTTCCTGGTCCTATTCGTAGGCCTGGCAAGTACATTGCAAGCATCTCATCAGGAAATAAAAGACTCGATAAATGCGGAAAAAGACGCTGACAAGCGCATGCGGCTGATCGAGTCGTATTGTCTAAGGTATTTGAATACCGAACCCCTATGGACAGATACGTTAACAACTCTGTTAATGAATGATGCAACGGCTAACAACGACTCCTTTTTTCAAGCAAGAGCCTTGTTCTTTAAGGGAGTTCGGTTGACCCGACGACAGAAGCTTCAACCGGCATTTGAAACCTATACAAAGGCTCGTAAAATCATAACAGCACTCGATAGTACCAAGGCACTGGCTGAGATTCTTCATAACCTTGGTCTTGTTCATTTCAGGCTTTCGGAAGGAGAAGAAGCACGGGCGTTGATCGAAGAAGCGAAAAAGATCAATATTGAACACGACTATGTTGTTCAACTCATTAAGAACGAGATGGTTTTAGCAGTGTTGGAAAAAACCCTTGAAGATCGCATTGCAAGCTACAAGGCGATTGGCAAATTGAGTCGTGAAAAGAAGTACGTTGAAGGTGAATTTTTATCGACCATCAACGTGGCAACGTTGTTGAACAATTCTGGACAGGCAGACAGTGCATTGTACTACCTGGGTCTTGCTGAGGAGTTGAGAAATTCAACGGGAAACGATCTGTATATCAATAATGTATATCAGTTAAAGGGCTTAATCTATAACCGTGAAGAGAAATATGATCTTGCAGAAAAATATCTACTACTGGCCTTGGAGGCTAACCGCAAGAAGGATCTTAAGAATCGAATTGTAGAACTCTACCTGAACTTGAGTTCTGTTTACGGTAAAAAGCACGAATACAAGAAGGCGTATGAGTACATGACGGAGTACAGACTTTTAAGAGAGGAACTCGATCTTAAGAAGAAAGCTGAAGCCATTGCCCAGATTGAGGCCGAATATGAACTGGAGCTCAAAGAAAATGAAAACATATTGCTGCGAAAGGAAGCTGAGTTCAGTGAGAGTAAATTGGAGACAGCACGTAAACAAGGCGTTCTGCTAGCTTTGGTTCTTCTTATGAGTATTGTGGCCATTGTATTGCTCACTTCCAGATTTAACACCAGGCAGAAACACGTCCGTCAGTTGGAAAGTGTGAATAAGCGACTAAGTGAATTGAATCTGGAGATGGAGAGTATTTTACAGGTGGTGTCGCATGATTTCAGAACACCGCTGGCCAAAATCAAAATGTTGAGTGAGTTAATTTCCTCGAACGAAGGTGCTCAACTAACCGAAAATTCTCGCGAAAAGTTAGGGCGTATCGGTTCTTCGGTCGATGAGGCTGAAGATTTGGTTTCGGATATTCTTGAGATTAAGAACTTCTACAAAGACGGAAACTACGTGCCCGATCCCATCGCATTTAGTATTGAGGAAGAGGTACAATTTATCATAGAACAATACGAAGTCCCTATTGGTTTAAAGGAACTGAAATTAAGCTATTCCCATAGTGGCGAAGCAACCATTATTCAGGAGAAAGACGTTCTGAAACGGGTTATCGGAAACCTGCTATCGAACGCGGTTAAGTTTGTAGAACACGGTAAAAACATATGGATTACATCGCAGAATGCCAATGGTGAGTTGGTTGTACGAGTTAAGGATAACGGACCAGGTTTCTCAAATACAGACAAGGAGAAGATGTTTCGAAAGTTTGCCGAATTCAGCAACAAGCCTATAGGTTGGGGCACATCCCACGGGTTGGGGTTGTATATCGTGAAGAAGTTGGTGGATCGCATAGGTGGAACAATAGACCTGGTTTCAGAACCCGGAGAAGGTTCAGAGTTTATCGTGCGCATTCCGTCAGAGGTCGCCTAGAGTTTTCGTTTACCATGATCGAAGGGCTTTCCGTCTTTCAACGCCACCATAACAAAGCTGGCCTCACATATATGCGTTCGGTCACCAACCAAACTTTCACTATGGGCGGAAACACGAAGCGTTATGGAAGACTTTCCGAGTCGCGACACCCGGGTTCTAAGTTCAACTATATCACCCAAAAAGGCGGGGTTTACGAAGTCTACTTCGCTCAGGTGTGCGGTTACCAGTCCATCAAACTTGGTTCCATAAAGAAGTCGTCGGGCAGAGTTGGCTGCGGCTAAATCCATTTCCGCCAGTAGTTTTCCGCCAAATAAAGTTCCGGCATAGTTTAACGCATCCGGGAAT
>JAEPQQ010000120.1 GCA_017640445.1 Bacteroidia bacterium
TAAAAAAGGCGAGGACAAAAACGATCAACGTAATGATGATGTGTATGATTACGATACCATTACCTTCCAAAACAGACAAAAACATAGGTACTTTTGGGTTTAAATTGACTACAGTTTGGCCTGAAGGTAGATAGCAAAAATGAGAATCTGCATATCTGTTGCACAGAATACCCACTTCTAACTAACTATATGGAAAGCGTTAGGTGGTTAACACTTCCCACTGTTTGATTTACCATTTATGGTTAAAGACGTATTAGTAGTAATGCAACTATTTTTGTTTAAATGCGTAATTCTCACATAGCCTCCCGTACACTTCCAAAACTTCTTTGGTTTGTTGTATTTCTTTTTTCGGTTCAATGTGCTCATGCTGGTGCACGAGTACATCATGGTAACGTTTACCTTATATCAATGGGCATTAACAAGCCTTTTGGTCATGGTTTAAGTTTTAACAACTGTGTTTCAGACGCCAAGGCCTTTACACAAAAAATGATACGGGATAATTCGCATCAGAGCGATAGCACTTTGCCGATAAGCGGTTATTCGGTTGATAGTCTGTACATTTTTGAACTCTATCAGGAAGAAGCTACACTTCAAGCCATTATTAAAGCTTTTCAGAATGTAGCCAAACAAGCCAGACCGAAGGATTGCTTCGTATTCTATTTGGCAGGATTAACGTATGAAATTTCCTCCGGTCAAAACGTGATTTTTCCATACTCTGAAGGCGAAGTGGACATAGATGATCCCAAACAAGATGAGATGCTGACGCTTGAAGACCTGTCGAGGTTGATGAATCAAATTGCCAGTAAGCGTCAACTCGTTATATCTGAGTCCGGCCCCGGGGGTGCTTTTGCAAACAATTTGATAGCCACGTTATTCGAATCCAACCCACTAAACGCAGCTACCGCGCAACGAAATCGGGTTATTGTAACAACCAAAGGAATCGGGCTGGACAATCACTTCTGCAACATGAAACCTCTTAACCATGGTCCGTTGCTTACCTACATTCTAGATAACGCAAACCCCTTGGGGGCGTTGTTTAGTACCAACCGATACGAATTAGACCTCATTCGGGCAGAACTTAAGTGTCCGGTTGGCAACCGTAAATACACCCATATCTATGTGGAGTCAGATTACACCCGATTCCTGGCCAATACGGTGAGTTCTTCCAGAGGAGGAAAAAGTAAAAAGCTAAGCACCGTTAAAACGGGCTCCAGTTCCCTGGGTCCAAAGACCTATGGTTTGTTAATTGGCAACAATCGATATCAACACACATCTGCCTGGTCCAATCTCAAAAACCCAATTAATGACGCACAATCCATTGAGCAACTACTTCGGCTCAAGTACAAGGTAGAGACACAGTTGTTGACCAACACCACCGCCGACTCCTTCATCATTGCCCTCAATGGTCTGATCGAACGAATCCGGCCACAAGACAAGCTGATTGTATTCATTGCAGGTCATGGTTATCACGACTCAAAAACCAACGCAAGTGCTCTGGTAATGAAGGATAGCAGACCACTGAATCAGGACCTCCGTTTAACCAGTTATATAGAGATGGCTACGTTGAAAAACAAGCTTGACCTGATGGAGACGAAAAATGTGTTTGTGATATTTGATGTTTGTTTTGGTGTAAACTTTGATGCAAATGCCAACGACGTCGTTTTAGTTAACTATCAGAAGCGTTTATCCGATATTGGATTAGACGAGTTTGAAAACCGCAAGAACGAGGGAATGACCCGTATGTTCTTATCCTCCGGCCGATATGAGGTTCCTGATTATTGGAACACCAGCTCAAACCATTCTCCTTTCGCGTCCAAATTAATAGCAGCGTTAGAGAAAGAAGACCACTTCATCACACCCGGAAAGTTGTTTATGGCGGCCGAAGAGAATGTTACCAAGCCGGATTTAAAGTATTTCGGCAGACATCATACGCACAGCGATTTTGTACTACGGGTTCCCCAACCATAGGTTAACCAATAAATCCCCGCCTAAAGGCGGTTTTTCCAACGAAAACCATACCTTTGCAGGCTTTAATTCTACTCAAGAGAATTCTTATTAATGAAACTTTCAAAATTCAAATTCGAACTTCCAGAAAATCTTATTGCTCAACGTCCTGCTGGTTATCGAGGTGATTCACGACTCATGGTAGTGAATCGTCAAGATCAAAGCATTGAACACAAGGACTTTAAAGAACTACTGGATATTTTTGATGAAGGAGATGTTTTGGTATTGAACGATGCGAAAGTTTTTCCGGCTCGGTTATTTGGTAACAAAGAAAAAACCGGTGCCCGAATCGAGGTGTTTCTTTTGAGAGAACTAAACCCCGAATTGCGCCTTTGGGATGTATTGGTAGACCCAGCTCGAAAAATTCGGGTAGGTAACAAATTATTCTTTGGTGACGACGATTTAGTTGCAGAGGTAATTGACAACACAACATCCAGAGGGCGTACCATACGATTCCTTTTTGACGGCACCTCTGAAGACTTTAAATCGGTAGTTGACCGAATTGGAGAAACTCCACTACCTAAATACATAGACCGCCCAATTGAGGCGGACGACAAAGAGCGTTACCAGACAATTTTTGCCGAAACGGAAGGGGCGATTGCACCACCAGCAGCTGGTTTGCATTTTACACGTGAGTTGATGATGCGTCTTGAGATCAAGGGTATCGAATTCGCGAAGATGAACCTGAACATTGGCCTTGGATCGTCAAGACCGGTTGAGGTTGAAGATCTTACCAAGCACAAAATGGACTCTGAGAAATTCACTATCAGCGAAGAAGTTGCAAACAAAGTGAATAATGCGAAGGCCGAGAAAAAACGCGTATGTGCTGTTGGGTCTAGTGTTATGCGAGGACTTGAGTCTTCTGTATCCGCATTTGGCAACCTAAACCCTGCTGATGGCTGGACAGACAAATTTTTGTTTCCTCCTCACAATTTTAAGATCGCCAATAGCTACTTAACTGGTTTCCACCAGCCTGAGTCTACGTTGATGATGTTAACCAGCGCCTTTCTTGACAGCGTTGAGTTTACCAACGAAATTTACAATGAAGCCATTAAGAACAAGTACAATTTCTTGTGTTATGGTGACGCCTTGTTGATTCTTTAATGGCGCCAGGTTGATTAACGCCTGCCGGCAAGCCGGTTTATTCTGTTTTAGTTTGATTTAGAGTTAACGGGTAGGGATACGCCTTATCTTTAGGGAATATTTCGTTTTAGTGGTTCCCCTTTGCAGTGGAACTAAGTGATACCATTCGAACGCCAAACCTTTGGTACTAGCACCCATCTGACTAGCGATGTGCACCCCAAATCTATGGTGCCAAAATCAAATGTGTTACATCCTGCGCCAGAAGGCAGGCAAAAACAACAAAAGAATGGTAAACAGCTCCAATCGTCCTAACAACATGAGCAGGCCCAAAAACAACTTGGCCGATTCCGGAAAGCTTGCAAAGTTGTGAGCAGGCCCTACGTCGCCTATCCCAGGCCCAATGTTACCCAGAGACGAAATGGTTGCTCCAGCCGCTGTTAACAGGTCGTATCCATAAAACGTCATCACGATGGTTCCAATCAGAAACACGGTCAGATAGATGAAGAAAAAGGCAAGTATGTTATAAATAATCTTTTGTTCAACGGCTCGTCCATTGTACCGCACCGGAATAATAGCAGATGGATGAAGAAGTCGCTTTAGTTCAGCCATTCCATTTTTTGCGATAAGCAGGTGGCGTACAATCTTAATGCCACCAGATGTAGAACCTGCCGATGCCCCGAAGAACATGAGCAGAAAGAAAGCAAGGGTAACCAGCGGCCCCCAGAGTGTATAATCGGCCGTGGCAAAACCCGTAGTGGTAACAATGCTAATAACCATAAACAGCGTCTCCCTGAAATTCTTCTCAATAGGTCCAAAGTCAAGGATGGTAAGAGCAAGCGTTATGGTAATGGAAGCCATTACCACTAATCCCAGATAGAACCGGAACTCTTCGTTTTTGGCAACGTCTTTGAATTTTAATGTTACAATGAAGTAGAACAAGGTAAAGTTGAGCCCGCCAAAGAACATAAAAAGGCTGATGATGTAGTGAATTGCCGGAGAATCATAGGCAGCAATACTGGCATTCTTAGTTGAAAATCCACCTGTTGACACGGTGGTCAACGAATGGTTTACCGCATCGTACCAGGTCATACCGGCAAGTTTCAATGCCACCACTTCGATTGCCGTAATGGCTGCATAGATATACCAAAGACGCTTGGCCGTTTCCGTTATCCTTGGGTGAAGCTTACTGGCCGATGGGCCTGGCGACTCCGCCATAAAGAGTTGCATCCCTCCCACACCCAGAATTGGCAATATAGCAACGGTTAATACAATGATTCCCATGCCGCCAATCCATTGGGTTAAACTACGCCATAACAAAATACCTTTATGAGTGCCTTCAATGTCGTTTAGTACGGTACTCCCGGTAGTTGTGTAACCTGAAATCGTTTCAAACAGTGCCGAACTAAAACCAGGAATGATATCGCTTAACATATAGGGCAGACAGCCTCCAAGAGACAGGGCCAGCCAGCCCAAGGTTACAATCAGGTAACCGTCCTTCTGCTTGATCTTTTTGACGTGATCACGGGTGAAGTACCATAGAATAAACCCGATGTTCAGATTAATGGCAGACGAAACGAGAATGGCAAACGTATCGCCTTCCGAAAAGTAGATACTGGTTGGAAGACAGAATAATATCAGCAGGCCATTGAGCATAGCCAACAACCCTAAAACGTTGAGAATAAGTCTCCAGTTAAACATTAGAAATACTTCTCAACCTCTTTGATTACTGAATTATCCGAAAGTACAACCACCATGTCGTTGGGCTCAATCTTGTCGTCACCTCTTACCATTTGCCCTTTACCGTTGCGAACAATTCCACCAATGATTGCCTTTTTCGGGAACTTTAAGTCCTTGATTTTTGTTCGGGTAATCTTTGATTGCTCCTGGGCCTTAAATTCTAATACCTCGGCATCTACTCCGTGGAGAGCAGCAATACTGATTACGTCGCCCGGTCTCACATATCGGAAGATGTTATTCGCCGCAATGAGTTTCTTGTTAATCAACGTATCGATACCAATGGTTTGTGAGAGGTTGATATAGTCCATGTTTTCAACCAGGGCAATGGTCTTCTTAACACCATGGGCCTTGGCCATCAAACACGACATAATATTCGTTTCTGAGTTTCCGGTAACGGCAATGTAGGCATCCATTTCATCAATATTCTCCTGCTCCAATACCTTTACATCGTGGCCGTCGCTGTTTATCACTAACACATCCGAAAACTGGTCAGCAATACGCGTACAACGCTCTGGATCCTGTTCAATCAGTTTGATTTTTCGCTTCTTCTTGATCTTGTCAATGGCATTCAGGCCTACCTTTCCTCCACCCAGCAGCATCACATTCTTAATTCTGTGCTGTTCCTTACCCGTTAGCTTCACAATCTCTTCGAGCCCTTGAGGCGTTGACAAAAAATAGATGTGATCTCCCAACAGAAATCGCGTTTCTCCGCGAGGCACAATGGTTTCACCGTTGCGCTGAATACCGATTGGGATAAAATTAAAATGTGGGTTGAGCACCTGAGTTTCGGATATGGTCCGATCCACAACGGGCGCTTTATTGTCGAGGTGTATACCCACCATAACCAACTTACCCATTTCGAAGTCAAAAGCGTCTGTAAATGCCGACCGTTTAATCAGTCGCCAAATTTCCTTGGCTGCTAATTCTTCCGGCGAAATCATCACATCAATTCCAAGGTGTTTAAAGTCGATGGCACACTTAGGATCGAGAAACTCGGTGTTGTTTACGCGAACAATGGTTCTTTTAGCCCCCAGTTGTTTTCCAATGGTGGCCACCATAAAATTGGTTTTTTCCGAGCTGGTTACAGCAATTAACAGGTCGGAGTTCGACACTTCTGCCTTACGTAAGATTCGTATAGAACAGGCATCTCCGCGAATAGCAATTACGTCCAGCTCTTCCCGTGCACGGCTCAGCACCTTCTGATCATCTTCGATTACAATGATATCGTGCGATTCGTTCGACAACATCGTGGCCAGGTAAAACCCTACTTCTCCAGCACCGGCAATTACTATTCTCATGTTTATACGTGTTGACAAAAGTAAAAACTCTTTGAAAATTCAGAGCCATTCCTTTGAGATGAAGTCGCGATTATTTGACAGAGTAGAATCAAACTACATAAAACTGAAAAAAAGCCGTTAATACTGGTACTTTTAATCAGGAAAAAGTCTACCTTTGCAAAAATTTTTTTGAGATGGCAGTAACTAGATTAGAGCGTAAAGCTAGAAGAAATAAAACAAGAGCGAAGGAAAGAACGTTAGCGATCAAGCGAAACATCCGTCGGAACTTCGTAAAGTCTCCATACAAGGAAGAATCAGGCATCATTCTGGAAGAAGATGTTATGACCGTTTCTCAAAACCTTGCTACTGCATCGAAACCAGCTGCAAAAGCGAAAAAAGAAGAGGTTAAAGAAGAAAAACCTGTTGAAGCTGAAAAGGCCCCTAAGGCTGAAAAAGCAGCTCCAGCTTCTGACAAGCTAAACAAAATAGAAGGAATTGGTCCTAAGATTGCCTCTGTATTGAACGAAGCAGGTATTGCCTCTTTTGCTGATTTAGCTGCAAAAACATCTGAAGAAATCAGAGCTATCCTTGACGAAGCTGAAGGAAACTTCAAAGCGCACGATCCAGCTACCTGGCCAAAACAAGCAGAAATGGCAGCAGCAGGCAATTGGGATGAGCTTAAGGCTTGGCAAGACGAACTTAACGGCGGAAAGTAATTCCCCTTAAACGAAATAGAAAAAAGCTTCCCATTGGGAGGCTTTTTTTATGAAACCACATATGAAACAGATTCTACTTTTTCTATCTCTTATTCTTACCGGTGCAATGGTTAAGGCAGACCAACACCAGGTGATGTCGATCGAAACCGCACAGAAGGCCATTGAATTACTGAATCAACAAAAATTTGTGATTGAATGGTGTGCTTGCTGCGACGGAACTACTGCAAAACGTTATGAGATTGCGAGCATTGAAACGGTACCTTGGGGAGGCAACCTGGTGACATTGAAAATCATGGTCAAAACGAAAAAAGGACTTGTGGAGTTAAAAAACGCTGACCTCGCCTACCTGCATATCCGTAACGAGAAGCAAACGGAATGCATCGCAATTCATCTTGGCCTGGAAGCTCGCCCCTGTACTGAGCCATTTCCCTGGAAGTCTGCTAAACGGGTCAAGTAGGTACTCCTCCCTATCGAAGTTTATCCTTCCGAAGTATCGGCAATACTAAATTCCGGATTATAAATCAGGCCGATCACATTTCCCCAAGGATCTTTAACCGAAGACAGTTCGATTTCGCCTCCAACATTGGTCGGTGGTTCATGCTCAGTGGCGCCCAGGGCTAGTAATCGCCCATGATGATCATGTAGGTTCTCTACTCCCCAATAGCTTAACACCGTATCGGGCTTATCGGTAGTTGGATGTTCTTCCAAGTGAAGTCCTAACTCATACCCGCCAATATTAAACCCGGTGTATGCATCACCTTCCCAATAGGGATTTGTTCCGAAGGCCTTGGCGTACCACTCTTTGGCCTGAACCATATCCGGCACCTTATAGATGGTGGTGCGTAAGCCAAGTATTCCTGATTTGGTCATATGTATGATGGGTTAACAGGCGAAATTTACAACAAGTTTGATTCTCAATATCGGTACAAGTTGAAAATGCTATTTTTACCACACATGAAACTTTCTTTGAATCCGGCTCCAGCCATTCTCCTAACCCTTATTGCACTGCTTGTTTACATAGCGTATGCACCTCTTATCGTCTACTTGTCCTCCACATCTTTTGGTACAAACCTATTTGGAATGATTGGCGGTGACACACAGGTGGAATTTTCTTTCCAGTTTCTCCTTATCGAAAGCCTGGCCGCGTTTCTGTTCTATCACCTTTCGAACGTAATGGTAACCATGTGGTTCGTTTTCAATGTACCAAAACTTGGCTTTGATCGACTTACCTGGGTATTACTTGGTTTGGTCTTTGGGGCCTACAGTCTCCCACTGTTCTTTTTGATGTATTATCTATCGAACGGTCAACTATCCGTTTCCCAACTCCTCTTGCCCGGAGTTCGTATATTGCTGGCCTTACTCATCGTGGCGTTGATTATTAGCCGACTTCAAACACCATGGGAGGTGTATTCGATGAAAACGTTTGACATAAGCAAACTCGGTTCACTCAACATAATCCGCTCAATGAAACGCGTTTTCCTCCTGGTTATCATGGCCCTGACAAATCTCGTATTGGCCACTTCCGTTCTTCGACACCTAAAGGCTCAAAACAAAGCCCCGTGGTTTTGGACAATCGCCACCTTGTTTCTTGGCATTGTTCCTATTTTCGTTTACGTTTCAACGTCTCTGTTTTCAAGGCAAAACAAGGATTCGGACGCCTTAGTTACTTCGAGTATTTGAGAAACAAACTAACGAGATTAATTACCTTTATCCCTTGACTCATAAACCGCTTTGAGCAATCCAAAATCCATAGCAGTTTTACCCTTTGTCAACATGAGTTCAAGTGTTGATGCAGGTTATTTTTCCGATGGGATAACCGAGGAGATCATCAACGCTTTAGCAAAAATTCGAGAACTTAAAGTCACCTCACGCACTTCTTCGTTCAAGTATCGAAACAGCGATCTTTCGATCCCTGAAATAGGAGAACAGCTTAACGTGGCAGTGATTCTTGAAGGCAGCGTTCGGCTGTCAGGTGAACAGATTCGCATTACGGCCCAGTTGATTGACGTAAAAGGCGATGTACACTTTTGGTCAGAAACTTTCGACAGGAATATGAAAGAGCCATTTTCCGTTCAGGATGAGGTAAGCCTGTTTATTGCCGATCGTTTACGCGAACATCTGGGGCATTTAGAGTACAGCAATTCGCTTGTTGACTCTTACAACATAAGTCTGAGCACCTACAAAACCTATTTACTTGGAAGGTACCACCTCATGCAACTGGACCGCGACAACAGTCTGCTAGCCATTGACTTGTTCAACCAGGTTATACAGGAGGCGGATCACTTCCCCCTCCCCTACCTGAACATCAATCAGGCTTACGCATATATGGGAACCATGGGACTAATGAATGCAAGTGAGGCTTTTTCACAAGCAGAACCGTACCTGAAACGTGGTATAGAGTTGGGGCCTGATTTACCCGAAACGCAACTAAATCTTGCCTGGGTGAGTTGCTGGCAACGCTGGGATCTAAAGTCGGCTTACCAACATTTAAACGTCGCAATTGAGACAAAGCCCACAGACGAGATGTTTCTCACCATGTCCAATTTCTATACCGTGGAAGACCAACTGGATGAAGCCATGAAATGGATCAACCGTGCATTGGAGTTGGCGCCCTTCTCATCAATGAACTTGCACTACAAGGGATTCTTATATTATTTGCTTGGGCAATACAATAATGCACTGGCTTTCTTCTCGAGAAGCCTGGAAGTGCAGCCTGACCTACCTTTCCCGCATTGGTGTATCGGTGCGTGTTATTTGCTCAAAGGTGATGTTCAGAAGGCGTTTTCGTATTTCCAACGTCTGCCAAACGA
>JAEPQQ010000121.1:0-1950 GCA_017640445.1 Bacteroidia bacterium
CAACGATGAGATTCGGAAACTTCATTATCGCATTGTGCTTGGGGTTGACAATAACCGGTTGCCAATGTTTCATGTTCGGCATGACCCCGATATTGCCAAACAGCGCGACAAACCTTACAAGGTGATTAACATCCGACCCAAAGAAGTTAAATTTCAGAACCCACAGACAACTGCCGACCCTATTGGTTTAAGTAACCAGGTGTTCGTTCAAAAATCTCAAATGGGAGGCGGAAGCCCAATGATCAGAGGGTTCTCGGCAAACAATGTATTAATTGTTGTAGACGGAGTTCGGATGAACAACGCCATTTTCCGGGATGGGAACGTACATAATATTATCTCAATCGATCCTCACATTTTGGGACAAACACAGGTTCTGTTCGGCCCAGGTTCGGTTATTTATGGTAGCGATGCAATGGGCGGTGTGATGGTTTTTGAAACGAAAAACCCCAAAATACAACCAAAACAATACTACCAGGGAAATGTGATGTTAAGGACAGCCACTGCCAATAGAGAAAACAGCTGGCACGTAGATTTAAGCTACGGGAAAGGTAAACTATCTGGGTTAAGCAGCATCACCCTGTCTAACTATGGAGAGCTTAAAATGGGTGCCAACGGACCTGAAGAGTATACACGACCAACGTTTAGTGAGTACAACGGCCGAACCGACAGCATTATTCAGAATGAAGACCCAAATGTTCAGTACTTTACTAGCTACACCCAGGTAAACTTCAATCAAAAAATTCGATACAAACCCGACAGTTTAACCGACGCTGTAATTCACTTTGGATACACCACTACCTCGCCGATCCCCAGATACGACCGGCTCATTCAGACTCAGAACAATCAGCCTCGATTTGGGGACTGGTATTACGGCCCTCAAAAGTGGACCCAAATTAATGGACGGGTAGAACGCAAGTTCCGAAAAAAGCGGTTTGCTGATAAAATGACGGGTACACTGGCTTACCAGCGATTTGAAGAGAGCAGGTTTGTTCGTAGGTTTAGGAGCTTTGAACTTGAACACACAGCCGAGGTAGTAGACGTAAACTCTCTCAATTTAGATTTTGATAAAAAGGTTAAAAAGCTCGACTTGATGTACGGTATTGAGTTGGTAACCAATAAGGTTCAGTCCAAGGCCGAGGGAAGCCAAATTGATTCAGGAACTACATTTAATATTGCCACCCGTTACCCGGATGGCAGCTACATGAATACGGCAGCCGTCTATCTGAGTGCCAAGCGTGAACTTGGTAAGAGTTTCCTCCTCACTCTTGGTTCAAGATACTCTTACATCGACTTACATGCACCATTCGAAAACAGTTTTTACTCGTTCCCCTTCTCCGAAATTAACCTTCAGAAATCGGCCTTCAGTGGAAGCCTCGGATTGCGCTATATGATCAACAAGAAGTCATTCGTTTTTGCCAACCTGGCCTCGGGTTTTCGGGCTCCGAACGTCGATGACATGGGCAAGATCTTTGACAGTCAACCTGATCGCGTAATCGTACCAAACGACAATCTACTGCCTGAGTATTCGTACAACGGCGAAGTTGGCTTCTATGTTAAACTGGCAGGAGATGTTGAATTATTAGTCAATGGATTTTATACCATTATTGACAATGTAATTGTTAGACAAGACCATAGTATTAATGGTCAGGACAGCCTGTTTTACCAGGGTCAGATGCTGCGAATACAGTCATTGGTGAACTCTGAACAGGGGGCAATTTATGGACTCGAAACTCAGTTAAAAGTTCCGCTTACCCGGGAGTTGGATTTCAAGACCTCGTATAATGTTCTAACAGGAAGCCAGTCGGACGGCACACCTCTGCGCCATGTTTCGCCTAATTTTGGTAGAACTTCAATTGAGTGGAACCAGGGTAAGTTAAAGGTTCAGGCATATGCCCTGTACAATGCTGAGTTAAGCAACAGCAAACTGGCTCCGGTTGAGCAGGCCAAAGC
>JAEPQQ010000121.1:1960-9306 GCA_017640445.1 Bacteroidia bacterium
TTACCTCTACGCGCGCGACGACAATGGGTTGCCATTTTCTCCTGCATGGTGGACCCTCAACCTTAAAGCCGGAATGGCATTTTCAAAATCGTTGAGTCTGAATCTCGGTCTTGAAAATATTCTCAATAAACGATACCGACCATATAGCTCTGGAATCACGGCTGCTGGTAGAAATCTGATCATTTCTCTATACGGCCGCTTTTAGGAATCTGGCAGTCGCTTTACATAATTTCTATCTTTGTAACGTTATAACGTTATGAATAAGTTGAGATTTCTCCTTTTTTCTTTTGTAATTGTCGGTTTATCAGCAATATCTGAAGCCCAAATCTTTACGGGATTTGGTGTTCAAACGGGCATAAACTATGGAGAATCCGTTATAAAGGAAACCTTTACCAGTGAAGGTGTAGACTTCAACTATGCCACCGACGAGGCAGACGTGGCAGTTAATTGGGGGATTTTCACACGATTCGAATTCGGTAAGATCGTGTTTCAACCGCAGATTTTGGCCAGTAACTACAATACCAAAATGCGCCTTTCTGCACCTGAGTTTGATTCTATTTTAACTTTAAAACAAAATCGATTCGACATTCCATTGTTACTGGGCTATGCCCCTACCAAAAGCTTTCGGTTCTTAATTGGTCCGGTATACACCCGCCAACTGGAAAACAAGGTACAAACCGACGAGTTTCTGTTTGATGAATTTAAGACCATTTTCAATGGTGGTTCATGGGCCCTTCAAATGGGTTTTGGTTTCGATATGGGTAGGTTAAACATTGACTGCAAATACGAAACTAATCTTGGAAACATAACAGACTCTGTTACGTTAAAAGGAACAGAATTCGCGTTTGACCAAAGAAGCAACTCGGTTCAGGTAACTCTCGGATACGACTTCATCAAGTAAACCTCTCTCTTACATAATCCCTATTCCACAACTCTAAGTAGTCGGGTATTGACCTTTTGAGCGACAGTATGCCTACACGAAATCAATGGTATTTCTGTTAACTTTAACGCTGAAAATTGGAAATCTATGCCACACGACTTAATCTGGCACAAAGTGCTAGACAATAAAAACGAACTTTCTGAAGGGCGGGTAATGACGGTTGAAGCCGGACATACCCAAATATGTTTAACCCACTTCGGAGGTGTTTATACCGCATTAACCAACAAATGTCCGCACCAGGGTGGTCCACTCGGTGAGGGTTCCATAGAAAATGGTTTGCTGAGGTGTCCCTGGCACGGTTGGGATTTTAACCCATGTGGTGGTGATTCCGATGGGTTTGACGATGGTTTGAAGACCTATGAGATAAAGATTGAGGGAGATGAAGTATACGTGGGCATTGAATCAGAACCTGAGCACCACGACACTTTGTCTGACATCATGGCCGAAACCATGGTAAACTGGGGCGTAAACCGGGTATTTGGTATGGTGGGACACTCCAATCTGGGTTTGGCTGATGCACTTCGTCGGCAAGAAGAAAAAGGCAGATTAAAGTTCATTGGAATTCGCCATGAAGGAGCGGCTTCTTTTGCAGCTTCCGCCTATGGGAAACTCACGGGCAAACCCGCTGCATGTTTCGCCATTGCGGGTCCTGGGTCTACCAACATGTTTACCGGACTTTGGGATGCCAAGGTAGATCGAGCACCGATTCTTGCTCTGACTGGTCAGGTTGCTACTCAGGTGGTAGGCACTGGTAATTTCCAGGAAGTCGATCTGGTTCGGGCTTTTCAAACCGTAGCCGAGTTTAATCACCGGGTTGAACATAAATCAAAACACGCCGAACTTATGAGTTTGGCAATAAAACATGCCCTGTTAAAGCGTGATGTTTCACATCTTACCTTCCCTGATGAGGTTCAGGTAATTCCAGCCGACGAAACGGATAAACCGCAAACGCCGAAACAGCGGATAACCTCTCTGCAAATCGCTCCACCCCAGGAAAGTTTGGATGCTGCACTGAACCTCCTGAAAGAATCCACAAAGCCTGCCATTGTAGTTGGTCATGGAGCTCGATTCCATATGGAACCGATCATCCAACTGGCTGAACAGTTAAACTGTCCGGTTATGACAACCTTTAAAGGCAAAGGCCTTATACCCGATCAACATGAACTAGGTTGTGGTGTGCTCGGAAGGAGTGGAACACCGATCGCTTCGTATTTCATGAACGAAGCGGACCTTTTATTGGTGATAGGTGCTTCTTTTTCTAACCATACCGGCATTACACCAAAGAAACCTACTATTCAAATTGACTTCGACCCTTTGGCCTTAAGCAAGTTCCATGCTATCGATGTAGCGGTGTACGGCGAAATATCCCGCACAGTTGGTCTGATACTCGAGAAGGCGCAAGCGTTAAAGGCGAGTAAGACCAACCAACGCCCTGCCATTGCCGATCGATGGGCCATCTGGAGAGCCGAAAAGTCCAAACGGCTACAGGAAGACCGCGGCAAAGGAGTTTCGTCTATGGCCGTTTTTGACGCCCTCACGCGGTTCGCACCATCTAATGCGGTGATGTGTGTTGACGTAGGCAACAACGCGTATTCATTTGGTCGTTATTTCGAATCAACTGCTCAGAGTTTTTTGATGTCTGGTTATCTCGGATCCATTGGTTTTGCACTTCCAGCCGCTATGGGTGCCTGGGCGGCAGTTGGAGACAAGCGCCCAATAATAGCCGTGGCTGGTGACGGTGGCCTATGTCAATACCTGGCCGAAATAACTACTCTGGTGCATTATGAAATGCCTGTTAAGGTTCTCGTTCTGAATAACAACGAACTAGGAAAGATCACCAAAGAACAACGTGCAGGAGGTTGGGATAAGTGGGCAACCGACCTGGTAAACCCAGACTTTGCGAGTTATGCCAAAAGTTGTGGTGCTTATGGTGACCGGGTAACCCATAAGGAAGAACTTGACTCTGCCATCCAGGCCTTTTTGAAACATCCTGGTCCGGCTCTCCTTGAAATCGCTACCGATGTCAAGCTCATATAGCCAGTATTAACATATCTTCCTTACTTTCGAAGCATGATGCGTGTATTACTTTTCGTTGCTACACTACTATTTTTTTCGAATGGTTTTGGTCAAGGTACTGGTACTTCCTATTTGATCGAAGTGGACTCTTCCTTTTGTAAAAACGACCTGCGTCTTATGGGTACCAATATACGCTCTAGCGTAGGTAACATAGTAACAGTAAACCTCACGTCAAATCAGGTTAAAGAACTTACCCTCCACCCTGGTGTACTAAACGTACAACGTGCCCGTAGCGTTCAACCTGCCCTCGACCGAGTGGTAACAGACATGAGGGTAGATAGTGTATATTCTGCTACCAACCTACAACAAGCGTATACCGGAAAAGACGTCATTATCGGGGTTACGGATTGGGGTTTCGACTATACCCACCCCATGTTTTATGACACCGCCCTCCAACATACACGGATTTTAGCGGCCTGGGATCAATATAAACGCTCCGGACCGGCACCCAATGGTTTCACTTATGGTACCGAATATAAAAGTGAAACAGAGTTACTGAATGCGGGGTCAGACACGGCAAACGTATACGATTACGGCACCCATGGTACACACGTGGCCGGCATAGCCGGAGGTAGCGGCGCTGGTACAGCCTTCAAAGGAGTGGCGTATGAAGCAAACTTCCTGTTTGTAACCTTCCTGATTGACGAAGCGGCTGTTCTCGATGCCTTTGCGTGGATGAAACAAAAGGCGGAAGCTGCCGGAAAGCCGTTGGTGATTAACATGAGTTGGGGATTGTATCACATGGGAACATTAGATGGCTCATCGCTTCTCAGCAAAGCTATTGATCTTTACTCCGAACAAGGTGTGGTGTTTGTTACCAGTGCGGGTAACAATGGTGATGAAAACATGCATATACGGCATAACTTCAACCAAGACACAATTCATTCGGGGATCGGTTTTTTCCCCTTTGGAGCGCACAAACACATGTGGGGACAAAGCATCTCCATCTGGGGAGAACCAAACAACGCCTTTATGGCGCAAATTCAAGTTCTTAACGATCTGAACCAACGGGTTTCGCAATCGCCTTTATACGCTACCAACCTTGACATTGAAAAAGACAGTTTTCTTCTGATTGGTAACGACACCGTTTTTCTCAGGATTCAGGTGGAAAAGGCCAACCCAAATAACAATAGACCTCACATGCGTCTGCGCGTTAAAAACACGCACAGTACGCTAAAGATTGCTCTAAAAGCTTTTGCAGAAGACGGTACCGTTCATTTTTGGAACGTAACCGAGCTTACTACCGATGTTGGTAATTGGGGAATGCCCTTCGAAGATTGGTTACCTGGATGGCTTGAAGGCAATGCCAACTATACCCTGGGTGAGCCTTCTTCTACCCGGTCAGTGATAACCGTAGCTGCTCATTCAAGTGAAGTCCGTTTGCAAAACGGAAATGTGGTTGGTGGATTTAGAGCGGGTTTCTCCAGCATAGGCCCTACACTGGACGGGCGATTAAAACCAGATGTATCGGCACCGGGAAGGAACGTAGCATCTTCCGTATCGTCATTTGCTTCTGAAGCCGTAAGTGCCGTAGCGAATGTAGAATTTAAGGGCAAAACCTATGAATACGCCCGCTTTTCCGGAACGTCTATGTCTTCTCCTGCAGTTGCCGGAGTGGTGGCATTGATGTTACAGGCTCAGCCAAAACTAACTGCCAAACAGGTAAAGAATCTATTAATCAAGTCTGCACGACAGGATGAAAATACAGGTGAGATTCCAAACGAGGGAAGCACGTTATGGGGCTGGGGAAAGGTAAATGCCATCGAAGCAGTTCGGCTTGCGGAGGCTTTTGAGATTCCGGTAGACACGACAAGTGACCTGGTGTTTCCGAATCCGGCGACGAACTCCATATACCACGCTCAAACCAATGAGGCGATGGTCTACAACACGTTGGGTAAGCTGGTTGCCAAAGGGCCAATCGGAAGAAATGAGGCTTTGTCTGTAGCTCATCTCGAACCCGGAATGTATTTTATTGATCTAAGTGGTTCTATTCAGGTTTTTTTGGTTGTGCGATAAACGCTTAAAGCACGACTACCTTTACATCCGCAACCTTGTCGTTGTTTTTGGTTACCACCTGAACATAGTACATCCCTTTCATTAGATTGGTTGTTGGAAATGCGAACTCATTAACACCGGCATCTACCTGAGCCTCTAAAAGCTTTGCTACCAGTTTACCATCGGTAGCGTATAGGTTAAACACCAACTCTTGTTTCTCTTCCGAAGTGAATCGGATTGTTGCCTTTGTGTCAGCAGGATTCGGCAGTACCATCACTGATGTTTCCTCGGCAAGCAAGGTTAGTTCATTATCTACCTTCACCATTCCCACCTGCACGCTGTTACGCCCTCTTGGACTTCCAGGCGCAAACGGTCTTCCATATGAACCCGACATCCATACAACACCTTCTTCATTGTACTTGGTTTGGATACCGGTATAATCGCCCCATCGTTCCAGTGAATCGCCCAGTCGGTCAATTGACAGTTCCCCTTCCTTGATGGTGACAACCGGTGAGAAGATCGGCTCTTTTCCCGCTACCCGGTTATGAAAAATAGCCGATGTGCCTGGATTGTGTAGTTCCGAGCTATGTGAAAAGGTAATAACCGATGCATGAGGATTTGACGCATTACCCGCATAGGCTATTGACGGATAGGCGTATTCAAACGTATCAGATGTAATATAACTAGCCGAGATTGCACCGTCGCTCAGGTTTAAGAATCCGTGGTAAATTCCTGGAACACCTGATTCAGGCACAATGGTGCTTTGTACATACTGGATATAACCATCCTCTGAAATTGCAGAAAGAACGCGTGTGTCGTTTGTTTGAAGCAAATTCGCCGGATCGGGTTGAAACGCTGATGGCGGCACACCATATTTTTTGTCCGTTTGAAGCAGGCGAAGGTTGTATGTCGCATTTCCCGAAAGACGGGTATCGGTAATTTCATGCAAGAATACCGAGTCGTTAGAAGCATCGCCGGGCCTCACAGAAAGAAAATGCATATTCGGCGAGGTAAACTCACTCCCGCCCTGAACCGCACAAATACTCCACAACGGTTTGTTGTCATATTTCAAATCGTACCACAGATCTTCATAAATGGTGTCCATTCCCGCAAATCCAGAGGCCTTATCAATCTGCCAGATAACCGATTGGGTAAACCCTTCCTGCCAGCTTTCCCCGTCACGCAAAATGTTAACGGTAATGAACAAGTCGTCTTCGCTTAAACCGATAATCGGATAATCCGACCACGTTGCTCCTACAAATGGGTTCCCGTCAACGGCGTAGAAGTTCCAGTCGCCCATTGGATCATTGGTTTCACTAAAACCAACAATAATTCGCGTATCTAAACTGGTAGAACCCTGTAGAAACACCAGAATAAACTTATCGGCAACCGGGTCATAGGCAGTTTTTGGGTCATACGTGCGATTGAGATTTGGTAGTTGACCATCGACAATGGCGGCCAGACTATAATACTGTAAATAGGTACCATCTTTGTCTAACACACTTACCGACGAGTTAACAGCACTTATGATCTTTCCGTCGTTGGAAATGGCCATGTTATTGTCGTTGGGTATACCAGGAACCGTGGTCAACCCCACAAAGGATGCTCCCACTTCCGGCCTAAGATCTTCGGAGGATTGTTGGTATTTATCGAGACGTTGAACAAAACGTCTGGTTCGATTTGCATCCAGGCTCCGTTTTACATCATTCGCCAGAGACCAAGGTTCGGGTGCCACCTCACCTACCCCGTATACTATTGGCTTTTCTTCGCCCAATTCCGAGAAATTTACGGAACGAATCTTCCCCAGTTTAATGTCCCGCTCATGTTTATACGAAAACTGCTGACCAAAGCTGCTCAGACAAACCAAAATCGCGACAACGGATACGTAGAGTCTTACCATGTTTCAAATGTAAACCATCTTCGCAAAATCAGCGGAATTGAATTCCTACTTGGATGTCATTAAAGTATCTTTGTTGCTTGAAACTGACGATACAACGGCTGATGGTCGAAGCCCTTTTGGTGATTGGTGTCACAATTGCTCTTTTTCACGGACTCGGCATGATGCCTCTAAGTGCGGATGAGCCAATCAGAGCGCTTGTGGCGGCAGATATGGCCATTAACGGCAACTACATCGCACCCAAGCTGAATGGCGAAGTTTACCTGAACAAACCACCACTCTATAACTGGATGCTTCTTGGTTTCTTTAAGGTTTTTAATTCTTATTCGGAATGGGTGGTCCGCCTCCCTTCTATTCTGTCCTTACTGGCCTGGGGTATAACCATTGCAGTTTTAGTTGGTCGGCGACTATCCAACTACCACTTTGGATTGGTGGTTG
>JAEPQQ010000122.1 GCA_017640445.1 Bacteroidia bacterium
TCGTTTACTATAAGTTGTCGCGATTCGGTGTTGCCTAACTTTTTAGCAAAATCTACTTCGTTTTGTAACTGGTTGGCCACCTCGCGGATTTTGTACATAAGTTCATTCTCCGATCGGTTCTGATGGTTAATTTCAATGAACTGAATGGTTACGTAAATAGATACCAATAAGCCAAGAAAGACCAGAGATACCATTGCCAGTCGTATCCTGGTACTAAGGTACACCTGCTCGATACCAAGTCGGGCCATTTGCTTTTTACGGGAGAAGCGGAAGTCTTTAAACTGCTCTGAGGACGACCATCTTTTGACCACGCTCTGCTGAACGAAGAGTAGAATTACCCATCCAAGCCCAAAGGCCGTGAACAGCAGTACGAAGAATATGAATGAAAAGCTAAACGTGCTGATGGATGCTTTGAATCGATTGTTGGGATGACTAAGTACCACTTTTGCTCCCTCTTGACGGCTTATAAAGTGCCTATATGATCTTCGATGGAATACGTTGGGCCGTTGAACAAAATGACTGGAATCATAACGCAAATCATACGGATAAGTGCCTTTCTGATTTAAGAGAATATTATTGCTATAAAGTGCGTAGGAGTATTCATCAAGGTCAAATATCTTACTCTCCTTTTTCTTACTTACGAGTTGAGGGTATTCGTAAGAGCTTTGTATAAACTTGGGTTCGAGCAGAATGAACACACTCCCATAATGACCGTAAAGGTCGCAGTTCTCAAACTTTGCTAAATACCCATTAAAGATGCGATCACTTTTTACCTGATAGAAGTGATTGCTTAGGGTAGGGAAAGATTTGAAATTGTAAATTTCGTCCAGGTCTTCAATGTTGTAAAGCGTACTCGAATTGATGTTGTTGCCAATGGAGTCGAAGCTCAAGACTAGCATGTTGTACTTGTCGAGATAACCAGAAAAATACAAACGTCTTAGCCGTTTTTCAAACTGTTCTTTTTTCTTGCTAAATGCTTCAAAGTCTTCCGGTTGTAAAAACAACTGAGCCAGACTGTTTTCCATTTCCTTGAAGAGATACTCTGCTGGTAGATCTTTGTTCGATACCAGTTTCGACGCATACAGACTGAGGTATTCTTCTTCCCGCTCCTGTTGGAATACGTTCAGTGTTGAGGAGTAAAAGAAAGAGAAGAACAAGATGTAAATGACATACTTGTACAGTCCAACCTGCCTCTTGGAAAGAAATCTGGCCCAAACCAATAACCCCAAAGAACCAAAACTAAATATGGCCGAAGGCAATAACCCTTCAAAACTCCTGTTGGCATCCATCATTTGAAAAACGAAGGCAGCGGCACCTCCTAATACGATGGCTATAGTTGCGTTTCCAAGTTTGAAACGCTCTTTGTGAATGACTTTGACTAAGGATGAAACAATGGCATACCAGAGCCAGCAAAGCACCGCAATAAGACTGGCAGACAGGATGGTGTAAAGGTCGATGGAAGAGAGGTTGGTGATGTCAAACGAGATATTGGAATTAAGCACCAGGTTTGATATCAGGGAACGAATCAGGTCGGCACCTAAAAGCCCAAAAACACCTGCCAGAAACAGACTAATAATGGCATATTTCAGCTGTCTGGAACGCAACCAGGTTAAAAATTCAACAACGGCCAGCACCAGAATCAACCCAACCAATACATGAAGCATAAGATCACCCAGCGAAGGCAGCAGTTCAGAACTGGCAAAGACCACAGGGTCGAATACAGGTAACTTGTCTAAACCGTTGGTTGAAAGACGGTTGAGAGATACATAACGCACCAATAGAGCCAATGCGCCAAGACCATAGGTTACGGGCTTCCAAAAATTGAAAGATATAAAGGCAGCCAATAGGAGCAATACATAGGCCCATACATGTTTTTTTCCTGCGTCCTTTTTATAACTCGAACGCCCAAAGAAGTCGATATAAGCCTCACCCTTCATCAGAGCGTATGGCGTTTCCTTATCGGTTAACTCAAAACGTAGGTTTTTTAGCGGATCAATTTGATTTACTTCACTGAATTGGCCCGCTTCGTTTCTGGTGAGTTTTCGGGTAAGAATGGAACGCCCAGGTTGCACGGGTATCAGAAGATCCCAACCGCTTTTGTGCTCAGTTAGAGTGGCACTTGTTGCCGTAAAGTCAATGGAATCGGGGGCCCATTCATTTGAGGTCCAGTAGTAAATTTCGTTATCCCATTCGAAATACGACCAGCTTTCATTCCCGATCAGATAGTCCCTCGATTTTTCAACCGAATCCTTGATAACAACCGCTTCTTGAACCAATTCATTGATGAATGCATTAGCCGAGTTGGTCCATTCCTGTTTGTGTTCTTCAGCCTGACCTTCCTCTGCTTGTTCACGATTGGCAGAAAGAAACATCCCAATGCCGAGAACTATACAGATCGATATGACTATTTTCCTGATCAAAGCATCAATAGTACGTATTTGTACTTAAGTGGTTTATTACATAGTCGGAAACCGACTCTTCTAAACTAAGAAACCTTTTGGTGTAACCTGCATGCAAACTTCGTTCCATGGAGGCCTTGGTAAAGTACTGGTATTTGTCACGGATGTCTTCAGGGGTTGGGATATACTCAATCTTTGGTTCCAGACCCAATGCTCTGAAAGTTGCAGTAGCCAAGTCGTTAAATGTTCTTGGGGTGCCGGTTCCCAGGTTAAAGACACCCGATGTAGGTTGTTGTTCAAGCCAAAAGTCGATCACCGAAATGACGTCCTTTACGTAAATGAAGTCGCGAATTTGACCACCATCTGCATAGTTGGGGTTGTGCGATTGAAAGAGCTTCATCTTTCCCGTGTTTTGAATCTGGTTAAAGGTGTGGAACACCACAGACGCCATACGTCCTTTGTGGTATTCGTTTGGCCCGAATACGTTAAAGAATTTAAGTCCGCACCAGAAGGGAGGCTTTTCTTCCTGAGCCGATGCCCACAAGTCAAAATCGAGTTTGCTCTGTCCGTATGGATTGAGTGGCTCTAACTCGTGCATTTTTGCCATGTCGTCGTCAAAGCCCAAAGAACCGTCTCCGTAGGTGGCGGCTGAGGAAGCATAAATAAGCGGAATTGAATGTTGGACGCAATGCTGCCAGATGGCTTTGGAGTACTCCAGATTAAGTTCGTTGAAAATGGATTGGTCAAACTCCGTAGTGTCCGTTCGTGCCCCAAGGTGGATAATGGCTTTGTATTGATGGTCGTCCAATTGACTTAAAAAAGCAGCTCGGTCGATGCGAATACAGCTGTCAAGCCTCACCAGGTTAGCGTGTTTTTCCGTTTTGGAAAAGTCGTCCACCAGAACGAGGTTGGCGACTCCCTTTCGAAACAGGTGCTGTGCCATGCAGCTTCCAATAAAGCCAGCAGCACCGGTTACCACAATTGCGTTCTCCATTGCACACAAAGGTAGTTCGAAACTTCCGTTACCCTAAAAGAAGAATTCTATTTTTATAGTCAATGTGAGCGTTGTATTTTTCCAGAACTTCACCACCTAAAATAAGGTCAAACGGTTTGATGTTGAGGTTCTCGTACAACTGCTTTACGTGGGTTACATCGATGGTGCCCACAACAAGTTTTTTTATGTTCAGCTTCTTAAATTGAATGGATTTGATACGGGCAAACTGTGCTTCAATTTTTTCAGGCCCAATACCGGCAGTGCCATTTTCTTCGGGTAGCTCCAAATATTTAAGACGTTTCAGACCATTAGCAAACTCCTTTGATAATACCGTTTTGCTCGCCCCCGTGTCAATAAGCACGCGCGCCTTTTTGCCGTCAATTTTTGCTTTACAAAAAATATGACACCCCTCATCTCCCAGGTGAACTAAGTCGATTTTGATTTTTTGCTTCTTCATGTTAGAAAAGTGCTTTACCGGTCATCTCTTCCGGCTGGTTAAGACGCATCAGTTTCAAAATTGTTGGTGCTACATCGGCGAGTATTCCAGGTTTGGGCTCTATATTGCTTTCTCCAAGAATAATGCAGGGTACAAGGTTGACACTGTGTGCCGTGTTAGGCGATCCATCTGGGTTAATCGCGAAGTCAGCATTGCCGTGGTCGGCAATTATTACCATTTTGTAGCCTCTTTTTTGCGCTACCTCAACCAACTCTTTAACGCAACTATCTACCGTAGCACAAGCTTGTTTAATTGCCTCGAAAACCCCTGTATGACCGACCATGTCTGGGTTGGCAAAATTCACACAGAAAAAGTCAATGTCCTGATCTTCAATGGCCGTCCGAACTCTGTCCTTTAACTCAGGTGCGCTCATTTCTGGTTGGAGATCGTACGTTGCAACTTTGGGTGAGTTCACCAAGATGCGTTGTTCCTTGTCAAATTCCAGCTCCCGACCGCCGCTAAAGAAAAACGTTACGTGAGGGTATTTCTCTGTTTCAGCCGCTCGTAATTGACTCAGACCTAGGCTTGAAAGGTGTTCGCCCAGCGTGGCTTTCAGGTCGTTTTTTTCGAATATGACGTTCACCTTGTTAAAGGTCTTATCGTATTCGGTCATGGTATAATAGTCAAGGTTTAATGGAACCATTTGGTGCTCGGCAAAGGCTTCCTGGGTTAGAGCCATTGTAATTTCCCGACCGCGATCCGTTCGGAAATTGAAACAAAAAGCTATGTCGTTATCTGCGATTTTTCCAACCGGATTTCCCGATTCGTCCATCACAATAATGGGCTTCATAAATTCATCGGTAACCTCATTTTGATAGGAGGCTTCGATCGTTGCAAGCACATCCGTTGTTTTCGTGCCAATGCCATGTACCATGGCGTCGTAGGCCAGTTTTACGCGTTCCCAACGTTTATCCCGATCCATTGCGTAGTATCGCCCAGTAACGGAGGCTAGTCGGGTCCGGCCGAGCCGGGGATCATTTACTAAGTCTTGAATAAAGCCTTTTCCGCTTTTGGGGTCGCAATCGCGCCCATCAAGAAACGCGTGTATGAAAGTTTGACCGTCAAGACCTTGTTCGGAAAGTATACCGCAAATGGCCTTTAGGTGCTCGTCGCTACTGTGTACACCGCCATTGCTAACCAAGCCTAATAAGTGTATTGGCTGGTTCGAAGCCTTGGCCTTTTCTACCAACGACTTAAATTGATCCTTCTCTAAAATGGAGCGATCGTCAAAGGCTTTGTTGATGAGTGCCAGCATCTGGTATACTATTCTTCCGGCCCCAATGTTGAGGTGACCTACTTCCGAATTGCCCATTTGCCCTGGTGGCAGCCCAACGTGTTCACCAAACGTTTTGAGTGTTGTGTTTGGAGCAGTGGTTATCAGGTGGTCTATATACGGAGTGTTCGCGTTATGAATTGCATCTGAGTGGTCTCGGTTTCCAATACCCCAACCGTCCAGAATTAGCAGAATAGCCTTTTCGTGATTCATCCGGCAAAGGTCGCATTTTAGAACCAACTGAAAAACATCCAGCGATAGCAAGAGTCATTCATTCGGCGGAATGAAGTGGAAGTTCAACGAACTGATATTTATCATAGGGTGAACTGTTATTCTACCAGAACGTAGGTGAAGGGTCGGGCTACATTTGCCATCGGAGGAATCGAATAAATTCAACAATTTTATGCCCCGATATCATTCTCTTGGAGAAATACCCAGAAAAAGACACATAACTTTCGAAAAGCCGCAAGGCGGCCTCTATCAGGAGGAGTTGTTTGGAACAGCCGGTTTTGCAGGAACATCATCGCTTATCTATCACCTGTATCCACCCACTGTGGTTTCAGAAGTCAGAAGGTTGGACGACGTTTCGCCAAAGATTGCCATAGAAAAAAACATGCGGGCAATGAGTTTCAAAGGGTTTACACTCAAACCTGAACAAGATTTTATACAAAGCAGAAAGACGCTTTTCGTGAACAACGACCTCCATATTGGATTAGCAGCACCAAGGGAGTTTTCGTCAGATTATTTTTATCGAAACTCGGATGCAGACGAGATGATTTTCGTTCATGAAGGCAGCGGCACGTTGTTGACTATGTACGGTCAGTTGGAGTTTGGTTATGGCGACTACCTCATTATCCCACGCGGAACAACGTATCAGATGCGCTTTGACTCAGAATCGAACCGGTTACTCTACGTGGAGTCATTCAGCCCAATAAGCACTCCAAAGCGTTATAGAAACAATGTTGGGCAGTTTTTGGAACATTCTCCGTTTTGCGAACGTGACTTTCGACTTCCTCAAAACCTATCTACTCACGATGAAAAGGGGGAGTTTCGCGTATTGTCAAAAAAGCAAGGTGTTTTATGGGAGTACACGCATACCTACCATCCATTTGATGTGGTAGGTTGGGATGGATTTAACTATCCGTATGCTTTTTCCATTCACGATTTTGAGCCGATAACCGGAAGAATTCATATGCCGCCGCCTATTCACCAGCAGTGGGAATCGGACGGTTTCGTGGTATGCTCATTCGTGCCGAGACTGTATGATTATCACCCCAATGCAATCCCGGCTCCCTACCACCATAGTAACATCGATTCAGAGGAAATACTCTATTACGTAGATGGAGACTTTATGAGTAGGAATAACATTGAAAAAGGGCAAATAACCTTACATCCGGGCGGGATACCTCATGGACCCCACCCCGGGGCCATTGAAAGAAGTGTTGGTCAAAAGTCGACCGAAGAGTTGGCGGTAATGATCGACCCGTTCCGACCCTTGTCAATTACCGAACAAGCCCTGGAACTCGAAGTAGACGACTATTACAAATCCTGGAAAATTGATTAAAAAGACACAATGGATAATCTGACTCAAGTAAATGACTTTAAATACGGGCTGGAAAAGATTTTTCCTGAAGCCGACGACTTTTTGCCACTGCTAGGCACGGATTACGTGGAGTACTACGTAGGGAATGCCAAGCAGGCGGCTCATTTTTATAAAACCGCACTTGGTTTTCAATCGTTGGCGTATGCCGGATTGGAAACAGGGGTGAGAGATCGAACCAGTTATGTAGTGGTTCAGGATAAAATAAAACTGGTGTTTACAACACCTATGCCTGGAACCGACAATACCGAAATATTCGACCACATTACAAAGCATGGAGACGGGATCAAGGTGATTGCGTTGTGGGTGGAAGATGCACAAAAAGCGTGGGAAGAAACCACTAAACGAGGAGCTAAATCCTATTTTGAACCACGGGAGGAGCATGATTCTGATGGAAAAGTAATCCGTTCGGCCATCCATACCTATGGCGATACGGTTCACGTTTTTGTTGAACGAAAAGCGTATAACGGTGTTTTTATGCCTGGATTCGAGAAATGGGAATCACACTACAATCCTGGCCCTGTTGGATTACGGTACATCGACCATATGGTTGGGAACGTAGGTTGGGGAGAAATGAATGTGTGGGCCAAATTCTACAACGAGGTTATGGGCTTTGCCAACTTGATCACCTTTGACGATAGCGATATTTCGACTGAGTATACGGCCTTGATGAGCAAGGTGATGACCAACGGAAATGGAAGAATCAAGTTTCCAATCAACGAGCCGGCAGAGGGGAAAAAGAAATCGCAGATCGAAGAATACATCGATTTTTATGGTGGGGCAGGGTGCCAGCATATTGCAGTAGCTACCAACGACATTGTATTTACCGTGAGTGAGATGAAAAAGAGAGGCGTCGAGTTTTTATACGTTCCGGGAACCTATTACGATACCGTGGCCGATCGCGTTGGTGAAATTGCGGAAGATCTCGAACTGTTGAAGCAACACGGCATTATGGTTGACCGCGACGACGAAGGATATCTCCTCCAAATTTTCACCAAACCACTTACCGACAGACCGACCTTGTTTTTCGAAATTATTCAGCGAAAGGGCGCTCAGTCGTTCGGTAAGGGAAACTTTAAAGCATTATTTGAGTCAATAGAAGCAGAACAAGAACGCCGAGGAACCTTATAATTGTAGCTGTAAACAGAAAAGAATGACTAGAGAAGAGCTGTTAGCAGCAATTGACGAGAAGTATACAGCAATGGGGCAGAACCCCGACGTTCATTTGTCCGGCCTGCTTCATGCAGAGACAATGACTTATTGGGATTTCGCCAATGTGGATGCATTACTTTCCCTACAGATCAAACGAACCAACCTGCCTGATGAGATGGTGTTTATCATGTATCACCAGATTAATGAGTTGCTGTTTAAGATGATTTTGTGGGAAATCGCTCAGGTGTCAGAGAAAGAAGATGTTACGCCCGAAAAGTTTTGTATGCACCTTGCTCGCATAAGTCGCTACTTTGATATGCTGTCTAATTCCTTTGATATCATGTCAGAGGGGATGGAAATTGAGCAGTACATGAAGTTCAGAGACACGTTAACACCTGCCAGTGGTTTTCAAAGTGCCCAATATCGTCAGATTGAAATTGCCTCTACCGAGCTGATCAACTTAATCGATTACAGGTTTAGAGCCACCATCGATCGTGATACGCCTTACTCTCACGCATTCGAACACATGTATTGGCAGGCTGCTGGAAAAGACTACGAAACGGGAAAGAAGAATAAGCTTATGCTCAACTTTGAGAAGAAGTACCGGGTTAAGCTCTTGTCGTTTATGGAGGAGTATAACGAGATCAATTTATGGACGAAGTTTAAGGAACTTCCAGCCGAATATCGCAACAACCTAGACCTGATCAACGAAATGCGTCATTACGATCATACTGTTAACATCAGTTGGGTGATGCACCATTACCATGCAGCAGCTAAATACCTTGACAGTGGAAAGGGGAATGCCGAGGCTACCGGTGGTAGCGACTGGCACAAATACATGCATCCGCGGTATCAACGACGAATTTTCTTCCCCGAACTGTGGACAGAGGATGAGTTGGAAAACTGGGGAGTAACGAACCTGGAAGGACATGGAGACCTTACCGAGGTGCCCATGTGATACTTGTTAATCCTGCCAAAGAAATCGGAACACAATAGAGGCGAGTAGGCCAATCATAAGGTCAATCAATAATAAAATTCCCGCGGTTTGAATAAAGTTGACGGGGTTTCCCATTACTATGGTGGCCCCTCCTGCAACTCCTACTACAATCATTGGGATAACAAGCGGAAAACTGAGCAGTGGCATAAGTATTCCACCTGATTTCGTCTTAGAGGCAATGGCCGACAAGGCAGTAAACAACAACCCAATGCCAATGGCAAACAGCAGCACCAGAGTGCCATACCGCGCTACATCCCAGTCCGGATATCCCAGAAACAGCGAAAACACAACGAAGGCGAGAATGGAAATAACCATAGTCAACAAGGCATTGAACGTCATTTTGCTGATAAGTACTGCCAATGGGTT
>JAEPQQ010000123.1 GCA_017640445.1 Bacteroidia bacterium
GCTCAGAATCTAATTGTCTCAAAATAAATCGGTTGGCCATAATTTTCCTTTTCTTTGTAGTCCCAATACACAAAACATGGTTGGCTCCCTGATCAAAGAGAAAATTACAAGCGGACAAAAAATGCTGGCAGCACTTATTGACCCCGATAAAGCGGAAATGAGCCATCTAAGTTCCCTGCTATCCACAGCCAATTTGTCTAAAATTGATCTGCTTTTTGTTGGAGGCAGCGTGTTAACCAACGGAAACACACAGCAGACCATTTCCGATATCAAGTCGATTTGCGATACACCTTGTGTTCTATTCCCGGGAAGTCCGGATCAAATCTGCCCAGATGCTGACGCTATTTTATTATTGTCTCTGTTATCTGGAAGAAACCCGGAATTGCTGATTGGTAAACACGTGGAGTCGGCCCTGCGTCTACAGCAATCTCAACTCGAAATTCTTTCAACTGCCTACATCCTGATTGACGGTGGTGCACCTACTACGGTTTCCTATATTTCAGGTACAACACCTATACCGGCCAATAAACCAGGCCTTGCAGCCATGACGGCTCTGGCGGGAGAACAACTCGGAAAACATCTAATCTATATGGACGCAGGCAGTGGTGCCAAAAACCCCATTCCCGTTGAGACAATTCAAGCGGTTCGAAAACATACTACTATACCCATCATTGTTGGTGGCGGTATCCGAACAACAGAAGGCATTAAAGCTGCCTGGAATGCAGGTGCCGATGTTGTGGTAGTTGGCAACATGCTAGAAGAAAATCCAGCATTTTTACAAGAAGTGTAAAACGCTTACCGCTTCAGAAAGCGACCGTATCGTACTTGCCCTTCTCCTTTCACCAAAAAATAATATACGCCCTTATTCAATTGAGCTACGTCTATTTCTTCCTCAATACTTCCATTCAATACCTTTCTGCCTTGTGCATCTACTATTTCATAGGTCTCATGATCTCGTTCGTTTACGATCGTCAATACATCTCCAACCGGATTCGGAAATATCTCTAGTTGATACATATCAAGATCCGATACGGAAACCTTTCTATACTTATTCATAAGGCTGTTTAGGTGGTCTTCGGTACAAAAGTCGCCCGGTAACAGGTTGTGCTGCACAGGACTCTTGTATATCATATTCTCATGGTCGCACACCGAAATCAGATCTAGCCCATAGAAGGAGCCACCTCGCACTATCTGAAAGCAAACAAGCCCAAAGACCGACCCCAACCCCTCATAGATTCTAAACTCCTTCACAGCCCCCTGACTGCCATAAGAGAAATCTGTATTTGATTCAATGACGCTGACGAACTGGGAACGTCTTTCAATGCCATCCTCAGGTTTTATGGTATTCACGCGTTCAATCCGAAGTTTATAGTTAAACGCAGCACTCGAAACAGACAAGGTATCACCTGCCTCCAGATTGAAATCATACATTAACAAATCGTGCGCAGTCTTGCCCAGCTCATCAACGGGGCCCGAATAAAAGACCTGCCCATTGCTCACTCGAAGATTGTATGCAAACGAATCCTGCCCACCATAATCATAATCATCTGGCTTTTCTGCATGGCGCTGTACTGAATAATACCTGCCCGATGTTGTAACTGAATCCAACCACAACACTTCTTTAAAATATGTTGGGAAACTAGGATCTCCAACCATGTTTGTGCTAGGACCATTGCGATACGTATAATAGGTAGCGCTATCAGGGAACGCAACCTGAGCCTGACAGCAGAACGTTAATACAATCAAAGTAAGGCTCGCTTGGAGTTTAAGAAGGTTTTTCATAATCAATTTGAACACAAATTTAACCAGGGCAATTAGTTTTCGTGTCATACCCGAGCCAGAGTTTCTATTACGTAAGGGTGAGGCCTGTCTATTTCCCGGCCGTCGGAATCTTAATTCTCCTTGCCAATACATAAGCAAGTATGAGCAAAGCCGGACCAACTATATATGGGAGGTGGTATTCAATTCCGTACAAGGCTCCGCCAATAGCAGGGCCTACAATGCGTCCAATGGATCCAAACGATTGATATACGCCGGTTAACTGACCCACTTCATTGGGTTTGCTCACTTTGGTAATCAACGACATGAGAGCCGGGTTTATAAAACCATTGGCAAGGGCAATGATGCCAAGCGCAATGTATTCAAAGGGGAAAAAGAGCTTATCCTGAAAAAAAGGCATTGTAAATAGTCCAACCATCAAAAGTGTAAGGCCAATTGCCAACATGCGACGCTCTCCAAAACGATTCGCAATACGGCCCACCAATAAGCCCTGCACCAAAGCACTCGAAACACCGATGTACATAAAAACAAAGCCAATCTCCTTCTCAGTCAAAAAGCTGTGATCACTCCACAGAAGAACGGCTGTTATCTGCATCATAGAAAATGCCGTGATGAACAAAACGTTGATGTAAAACAACCGATTAACTACAGGCTTCTTTAGGTGCACCCAAATGTTGGTTAGCAGGTTTACCGCCTTGGAAGTGGTGTTCTTTTCCTTTAGTGATTCGGGGAGTAAAAAGTACGCCACCACAAAATTAAAAAGGGATAATCCCGCTGCGATATAACCCAACATTTCGATGCCGTAGTCTGCCTTAATAAAACCTCCGATAGGCGGGCCAAAAACAAAGCCTAAACCAAATGCTGCCCCAATGATTCCCATACTTTTTGCCCGATCCTTCGGTTCGGTAACATCTCCTATATAGGCTTGAGCAGCTCCGATATTGGCGGAACCTATGCCTGAGAATACGCGTGATATAATCAGAATTAATAAGGTCTCCGATTGTGAAAAGAACAGATATGCAATGCCCGTAATTAATACGCTAATTAAGATGATTGGTCTTCGGCCGTGCCGATCACTCATCCTTCCCCAAAAAGGGGAAAAGATAAAGTTCATCAGGGCATAAATCGCCGCAATAAAACCAACCTGTGCTTCGCTTGCTCCCAAATGTTCGGCAAACGTGGGTAGAATTGGAATGATCAACCCAAAGCCCAGAAGGTCGAGAAACGTGGTTAAAAATAAGACTCCGAGGGCTGATTTGTTCTTCATTTTAGATGCAGCAATAATACGACGTTATAGACGAATAAACGGATAAAGAAGAGGCCCCAACGGTAAGGTTGGGGCCTCAATCATAACAGATAGTAATTTTAGTAATATCTACTTTTTCAGTAAATCTCGTATTTCCGTCAGAAGCTCGTTATCTGTCGGACCAGCAGGTTTTGCAGGAGCTTCCTCCACCGGTTTTTTCGTTTTGTTGTATCCTTTAACAATCAGGAAGAGTACAAATCCTACGGTAATCAGGTTGATGATTGCGTTGATCCAGTTTCCATAGCGGATTGCATTGGCCTCCTTCACCACGTTTCCGTCGGCGTCTAATACGGCATCGCTCAAAACAACTACCTTATCGGCAAAGTCAACTCCACCGGTAAAGTGACCTACAATTGGCATCATAATGTCGGCAACAAAGCCCTTTACCACCAGACTTACTGCACCGGCAAGGATTACGGCAACCGCCAGATCAATGACGTTGCCAGTCATAATGAATTTCTTAAATTCCTTAAGCATAATTTCTGTTTTTAGTTGGACGAAACTATTACGCTTAAGCCTGGTAATGGAATTATATTGTCTACAGCCTGAAAAACTGTAGAATTTTCTAGTCTTCCAGTTTGTCGAGAATAGACCGGGGTACTGCTGATTTATGTACGTATAGCGAAACGGTTTTCATTCGCATATAGGCGTCTGACATTAATACGTGACCTTCGATTCCTGCTTTTTTACCCCATGAGTTTTTCACCACGTAAAACACCCTGCCGTCTTCCGTTTGCGTTTTGCCTGTTATATGCATCAGGTGGTCGTCTGTGGTTTCGTAGCTATCAAAGAGTGCTTGTCTCAATTCCTGACTTACTTCTCCCTCACTTGGAAGGTCAGGAAGGTTTTTGATTGCATTTGTATCATTGTTAAACACCGCATACCCTTTCCGGCGTGCAAATCCTACTTCACTTACGTCACCATCCCATTCAACCGAAAATCCTTCAGCAATGGCCTCGTCTAGCACCTTCATTAGTTCATCAAGAGGTAGGTTGGTGTATACCCCGTCACTGAAATTATCCGGAACTTCAACCACCATAGGCTCATAAAAATTGTGATGCGTGAACGAGGTAAACCCGATGTAGGCATTCATATCGAGTTTCAATACCTCTTTTGCAAAAGACATTGGGTTATACGACTTGCCTTCGTAATCAAATATAGGGTTAACCGGCCCCATGTGTTTATCCAATATATTGGTAAAGCTTTGCTTCCAGTGCGGGTCAATGTGATGCGTTTTGATCATTGAATCAAGGAAGCTTTTCAACTCCTTTGCCATTGCCGAATGATCGTGCTTCTTTTTACCGTTCTTTCCAGAATAAGCTGACTCGGGCATCATCCCGTACTTCTGATATGAGTAAAGTACATCGTGTGCCAAACTACCCTGACTGAAGTTTGCCATTCCCTGATACCGAACATACTTCATTGCTTTTTCCATGTAGATGTTACGTACTGTGAACATCTCTGACAGGTCGATATGGGTTCCGTAGGTGCGAATGATCTCCGATTCCAGGAAAGAACTTGTTGAAAAGCTCCAGCAGGTACCTGTTCTGTCCTGACTTTTAATTACGGTTGATTCACACTGGTCCAAAACGGTAAAGCCATCTGGTAGTTTATCAATTTGGGCAAATCCCGTCATACTCATAAGAGCAAATACGAATACGATGCTGCGTTTTCCTTTCATTTTTAAATATTGAGTTACAAATGAAACATGATTGGCTGGTTTATCAAAACAGTTTGGCTTGGGCCTTTATGGGTTGTACTTCAGCAATTGCTGCTACGTAATACCATCGGTTGTTGGTAAGGCAAAAACACTTAAACCTCTTTCGAAGGCGCTGCCCCTTTTCAAATACGAGCCCGTTTTTGAGACGGAAGGTGCTTCCTTCAGGCAGGTCTTCGAGCATGGTTTTTTGCACCAAATCGTGTTTGTTAAGTGCTTTCGACAAGTTAACATCCACGCAGCTGCTGGCAGCCGGGTTAACCAAATACGTACCGAGGGCTTCTTGCACGTCATCCGGAAATACAGGTGCCTCCATATACGGCTTGAGAAGTTGCTTAAAAGCCAACTTCCACTCCCGGCCATGAGGTGCACATTTATTTCCAAAATCGTTCCATGTCACCAAGTGTGCGAACTCATGTAAAACGGTAATCAAAAAGGCATACGGGTTGAGATCAGCATTCACAGAAATTCGATGACCGTTTCCTCTTTGAGGTGGTCTGTAATCTCCGAGTTTGGATTTTCGGGGTTTTGCGATTCGAAAACTGACCTTATGCTTTTTGACAAAGTTCCACACGCTCTCTGCTGTGTTTGCAGGTAGTTTAGACTGCAACAACTCAATATTTTTCAAATCGTTATCGGTCACCCTTTACACAACTTACGCATCGAACGCTTTCCGGCATTACCAGTAATTTTTTAAACTCGATCCTTTCTCCGCATTGGCGGCACAATCCAAACGCTTCAGAGTCCAACTCGTTCAAAGACCGCTTGATGCGCTGCAGTTTGTTTTTTGCATTGCGCAATGCAGCCTCATTCACACTTTTATTGTTGATGGCATCCATCCGGCTTATCCTACCGATTGCATTCTCCGGTGATATAGGCTTGGTTAATTCGGTATACTCGGCAATCAACTTCTCCGTTTTAGAGATGCTCTTTTCTATACGTGCTCTAATCTGCTCACGCTCTTCCGGAGATAACGCCGTTGTCATTCTTCTTTAATTGCCTGGTGCTTTCGTTTACAGCACGTTTTTTTCTTTTTGTCGCATGTAGTCGGAGCCGCGTCGGTTTTGACGGTTGAGATCTTCTCCTTTTGAATTGTCTCTGTACCAACAGCTGCCGATTTTGTGTTCATTTCGACTTTGTGGTCCGAAGTACTGTTTTGGTCCGATGTTTGACCTAAGCTTGCAAGATGAAGTGTTCCTACAAATGCGATTGTTACTAGTAGCTTTTTCATAATTGTATTATTTAAATCCTTTACCCTACAACCTCAAGTATTAAGCCAATCAGGCTCAAACTTACGAAAATCCCGGAACTACTGTGTTTGTGGGCTTTACGTATTTTGTTTCTAGCTCATTTTGGTTTACTTTGACACTGAGCTTACAAAAAAACGTTTACTAAATTGGTCGCTTTTATATGAAATTACCAAAGTATCGAATTATGAAACGGATTGATTTACCTCATAACAAACCCCTCTTCAGAATCGGGATTTTTTTGATTCTGATTCTTCTGACTACAGTGTGTTTTGGTCAGACCAAAAGAGCACTTATTGTAGCGATTGGCGATTACCCGGCCGAAACCAAATGGAGTGCAATCAATTCGTTGAACGATGTTCCCCTGATACGGTCCGCCTTATTAAAGCAAGATTTTAAATCTGAAAATATTGCTGTACTTAAAAACGAAGAAGCAACCAAGACCAGCATTGTGTCCTCGATCGAGACATTAATCAAAACTGCTGAGAAAGGTGATATTGTCGTATTACATTTTTCGTCTCACGGTCAACAAGTAGAAGACCTGAGTGGCGATGAACTTGATGGATACGACGAAGCCATCGTTGCCTACGGGGCGCCAGCATTCTATTCTCCCGATTATGACTTCTCTGACCACCTGCTCGACGATGAACTGGATGAATTGCTACATCGTTTACGAACTAAATTGGGGAAAAGCGGTGATGTAATCGTTTTTGCAGATGCCTGCCACAGTGGAACCGTTACGCGAAGTGAGCGAATCTCACGAGGTGGCAAACCGGCCTACCAACGTCCGGGATATAAACCTGGCAGTAACAAAGGAGATGTTGGGCTCTACCAATCCAAGAAAACGGGAAGTTCTTCAGCGCTTTCTCCATTGGTGGTAATTTCTGCTTCTCAGGCATCCGAAGTAAACTATGAATACGATGGTGCAGGTTCTTTGTCGACCGCTATAAGCCGGAGTATCGACAAATTAAATTCCTCCATGACCTATCGTGGTTTTTTTGCCACACTGCTTAAGGAAATGTCATCAATCGCACCTTCGCAAAAACCGGCCATAGAGGGAGATATTGATCGAAGCCTTATGAATGGCAACATTGTGGAGCAAGAACCTTTTTACAAAGCATATAAACTCCGCGACAACATTGCCTACCTGTCTGGTGGGCAGTTGAATGGCATTTTTGATGATACAGAGGTAGCCGTTTACCCAATTGGAACAACCTCCATTCGCGGAAAGCAACCAATCGCAACTGGAATTGCCATTCTTGCCGAGGGAACCTGGTGCAAGATTAAACTGGACAAAATGCTTGATGGAGGCATGGATGACTATTGGTTCTTCGTAACCAAGCGCACATTTGGCAACATTGTCATGAATATTAAACTCGACATGCGCAACGCAGACATGAAAAACGGGTTAACTGCAGCGTTAGGCGAAACCCCACTCTTTTCTATCACCAACGAAGACCTTGACTTTATTCTTGAGGATGGAGGACGTGGAACCGTGGACATTATCCGAGCCTCTGACAATAAAATATTTGCCGAGCAATTATCTTCTGAGAATGATTATAGTGCAGTAATTGAAACGCTCAAAACCTTCTCGCAAGGAAGCTTTGTCAAAAATCTGGAGCTACGGGATGAGCGATTCAATGTTGTGTTCGACCTCATACCGGTTCGGGTTAATGAAGAAGGCTTGGTGACCGATACCTTGTCTATCGACGAAATTTCGACGAACGGAATTATGGGTTTCTCCGAAGATATCGCTGCTTTGGTAAGGGTGACCAATCTGGGGGATCGAGATGCTTATTTTAGCATTATTGATATTCAGCCAGATGGTAAGATAAATGGTATTCTTCCTGCGGATGATCCTCAAATGCATCAGAACCCAGAAGACTTTTTGATTAAGGCCGGGCAGAGCTATATTGTAGAGGACAATGCCGTTTATTTTGGCCCTCCTTATGGTATGGAGGTATTCAAGTTGTTTGCGAGTAAGGACCCGATCGACTTTACGCCCATCATAACCAAAAAGCCACGTACCCGAAGCAAAATGACCCACCTCGAACTGCTTTTCGACGACTCGATGGACGCTTCGTCTCGCGGCGGAAGTACCAAAAAAATTACCAGTTCCGGCATGGAGGCATCCACCGCATATATAAGTTTCGAAATCATCAAATAATTTCAATTTTCTGACACAAAATCGTTTACCTAAAACACTGATTACGATATAGATAGGAAAAGAAAATGAAGATGAATTTTACAAAAGAGTATTTACGAAAAGCGCTGATGACGCTGGTGGCTATGAGCCTTCTTATGGCAGGCCTTAACTCCGAGGCGTATGCATCCCAAAAAAGAGCCTTACTCATTGGTATTGGTAATTATCCCGCTGAATCAGGATGGGGTCCGACCAACTCGGTCAACGATGTGAAAGCAATGAAGTCGAGTTTAAGGCTTCAGGATTTTAGCGATACCCGGGAGTTGCTCGATGAAAAGGCAACGAAACAGGGTGTTATAAATGAACTCAATAAGCTGTATTCAGCCTGTCAGGCGGGTGATGTTGTTGTATTCTATTACTCTGGACACGGGCAGTTTGTTCAGGATCAAAATGGAGACGAGTTTGATCGATTTGACGAGGCTCTGGTGTTATATGGTGCACCCCGAAGCTACGATCCGGTTTATCAAAACGAACACCATCTCCTCGATGAGGAACTGAGTAAGATTATGAATCAAATGCGACTTAAGCTTCGAATCCGGTTTTGGTTGGCTTGAGAACGATGTTGCTTTGCAACACGGCGGTGCTAAACCCCTGTCGGATGGCAGTATTGAATACGAACATCAATCGCTGGGAAGGTTTGAATCATCGTTTCTCGACGACCTTCCATATGCCGTTCCGAGTGATAATTATTCGAAAATGGTGCAGTACAATGCAACGATTTTGAACCGACCTTCGCTCGAATACAATGGCAATGGTGTTTTCACTCTCGCCGTAACCCG
>JAEPQQ010000124.1 GCA_017640445.1 Bacteroidia bacterium
ATGAGTTCAAAAGTACTCGTAGTAGACGATGAGGTGGATATTGTAGAGTTTATCTGCTACAACATTGAGAAAGAGGGCTACACAGTTCAATCGGCCCACAACGGGGTGGAAGCTGTTCAAAAAGCCAACTCCTTTAAACCCGATCTTATAATCATGGATGTAATGATGCCTGAAATGGATGGTATCGAGGCATGTAGAAAAATTCGGGAAAACCCTGAGTTAAAGAACTCGTTTATTATGTTCCTCACTGCAAGAAGTGAAGAGTATAGCGAAATTGCAGGCTTTGATGCGGGAGGAGACGACTATGTCTTCAAACCGATCAAGCCACGGGCTCTTCTAAGTAGAGTTCATGCGATAATGAAACGTCAAAACGCACAACCTGAAGCCGACCTGGCCGAAGTACTTACACATGGAGAATTGGAGATTAACCCGAATGAATATGTCGTAAGGAAGGGGAATGAGAGCTTGTCGTTACCACGTAAGGAGTTTGATTTACTTTATCTTCTAGCTTCTCGACCGGGTAAGGTGTTTACCCGCGAAAAAATCTTGCGTAAGGTGTGGGGAACCGATGTTTACGTGGTAGATCGTACCATCGACGTTCACATTCGAAAGATCAGAGAAAAGATCGGCGATAAAAAAATCGATACGATCAAAGGTGTAGGCTACAAATTCGTAGGCTAACCGGCCACCAACTTTAGATTCCTACCTTTGTGGGAGTGAACGTTAACTCATCTCCAAGAAACATTGCGTCATTGTCTGCCTTTCTGGTAGCATTGATACCGCTCATGGTGTCCTTAGTTTTTGTGGAGGTATGGTGGCACGTAGCATTGATCTTCGGATGTACCTGGGGAGTCGGATATTCCATTATCCTTAACCTGCTTGAACGTTTCGTATATCGCAAAATCAAGATCATTTACAAGAACATACACTCCCTGAAAACGGAACATCTAAACCGAGAAGAAGATAAGGATCCAATAGCAAAGGTGTCTGACGACGTTTCGGCATGGGCGGCGGAACGAAAAGAGGAAATTGCCTTATTAAAAGAACAAGAGGGCTTTCGGCGTGAGTTTGTCGGGAACGTATCGCACGAGCTAAAAACGCCCATATTTCATGTGCAGGGTTACATCGATACGTTATTGGAAGGTGCGTTGTCTGATCCTAAGGTAAACTACATGTTTCTCGAAAAGTCGGCTAAAAGTGTGGACCGTCTGATTGAATTGGTCAACGATTTAACATCGATTAACCGAATCGAATCAGGCGAGCTGGAAATGGAGTTCGAAGAATTCGACATTCGAACTTTGGTAGAGGAAGTATATGAAGAGGTAGAGTATCTGGTTTCTGAACGCAATATATCATGCGGTTTTAAGCAAAGCGCAGATGTGGCGTTTCATGTAAACGCGGATCGTTTGAAGATAAAACAGGTATTGGTGAACCTAATTGTGAATGCCATTAAGTACGGTAATGACGAAGGAGCAATCAACTGTGGTCTTTACGATATGGATGAGAACATTTTGATTGAAATCTCCGATAATGGAGAAGGCATCCCCGAATCTTCAATACCGCGATTGTTCGAGCGGTTTTACCGGGTTGAGAAAAGCAGAACGCGTGAGGCGGGAGGTTCTGGCCTTGGATTGAGTATAGCCAAGCACATCGTTGAAGCCCATGGACAAACGATTCAGGTGAGAAGCCAATTAGGGCAAGGATCTACGTTTAGTTTTACCCTCGCAAAAGCCTGATCCAGGCGTATTAACTGACAGATTTTTAACGGACGGAATTGTGCGAAACTTTAAATTCCAGATCACTGGTGTTTTCGTACTAAAAGCCCTTTTTTTGTGTCCGGATGGAAAATTTCGTTGTATCAGCGCGTAAGTACCGACCCGCCACCTTTGACAGTGTGGTCGGGCAATCTCACGTTACCAATACGTTGATCAATGAGATCAAGAATAACCAGCTCGCTCAGGCGTTTTTGTTCAACGGGCCACGGGGTGTGGGAAAGACAACGTGTGCACGGATTCTCGCCAAAGAGATTAACAAGGAAAGCATATCTGACGACAATTACGATTTTTCTTACAACGTGTTTGAGCTGGATGCCGCTTCTAACAACAGTGTGGAGGATATTCGACACCTTAATGAACAGGTAAGAATTCCACCTCAGGTTGGGAAGTATAAGGTATACATCATTGATGAGGTTCACATGCTTTCAGCGGCAGCCTTTAATGCGTTTCTGAAGACGCTGGAGGAACCACCACCCTACGCCATCTTTATTTTAGCCACTACCGAAAGGCATAAGATACTCCCCACAATCCTATCCAGATGTCAGGTATTTACCTTTAATCGTATTTCGGTTAAGGATATTGTTCTTCATCTGAAAGATATTGGACAGAAGGAAGGAGTGGAGATGGAGGAAGAGGCACTTCACATCATTGCTCAGAAAGCCGATGGCGCATTGCGGGATGCCTTGTCCATTTTTGATCAGATGGTTAGTATTTCGGCAGACAAAACGTTGAAGTATAGCGATGTGGTAAAGAATCTGAATGTTCTTGACTACGACTATTATTTCAAGATAACGGATGCCTTTAATGCTCAAAACGTTGGTGAAGTGTTATTGGTGTTCGACGAAATTCTTGCCAACGGTTTCGATGGGCAGATATTTCTCAACGGCCTCGCAAACCACTTCCGCGATTTGATGGTGGGGCGTAGTCCGGAGACGGTAAAACTACTGGATGTTCCGCCGCATGTACATCAGAAATACCTGGACACGTCCAAACAAATGAGTCAGGGGTTGTTGGTGAATGCAATCAACATTGCAAACCAGTTTGACCTCGGGTATAAAGCAAGTCGAAATCAACGATTACATGTTGAGCTGGCCCTGATCAAAATGTGTTATCTCAATAACCTGGTTCAACCAGGCGAAAAAAAAAACACTAGTGTAAATCAGGCAGTCGCTACACCAACCCAGGTTAAGCCTCCCACACCAAACAATCCGGTTGAAACCAACCAGGTCAAGCATGCTGTTTCTCCAGAGAAAGGAGCCGAAATAAAGAGTGAGAAAAAGGAGCGGTCCAGGCCGGTTCCCACCAGTAAGGCTTCCGAAAAGGTTGCAAAACTGGGAGATCTCGATGATTTGCTAACCTCAGATGTTACATTGCCGGAAAAGGAAGAAAAGCCTGCAACCGTTGCTGAGGAAGAACCGGTAGAGTATGCCAAAGAAATAGACCACGAATCGGTTATTAAAGTCATTGGCGATTTCGCGAACAAACTAAAGGAAGAGAATCGTTTCCAGCATTCTCTCTTTAAGTTGGTTAAACCTACAGTGGCAGACAACGTGGTGAAAATGGAAATGATCAAGCAACATCGTATTCAGCTGGAGGAGATCAAGGTTGAATTTCTTCAGTTTCTTAGGGCAGGGTTGTCTAATTCCAAAGTGCAGCTCGAAGTAATCGAAGTGAAGAAAAAGGCGGAGGGAACACGGGCGTATACCGGACAGGAAAAATTCGAGGTAATGGCCAAAAAGAACCCGGCATTGAAGTCGCTAAAAGAAAAGCTGAACCTCTCTCTCAGGTAGGTTTAGTCTCGAATTACGGTAACAGTTCCGCTGTATTTCTCGATAGGAGCATCGTCAATACATGCTTCTCGGAACTTGAAAATGTAGAAATAGGTGCCTGCCGGGCAGTCTTTGCCTGATTTCATTTCAGTACCGTCCCAGTTGAGGGCCGAACCTGGAGGTTGATCCACATCCGATTCATACATCAACTCACCCCATCGATTGTAGATAGACAACTCATAAAGATCTTCTCCATCGATTTCAATTTCAAACACGTCATTAAGGCCGTCAACGTTTGGTGTAATCACGTTTGGTATCATCATGTTAAACTCATGATCGCTTTCCACTACCTTGCAAGCAGTATCCAGGCATCCTTCTTTAGACATAGAGATCAGGCAAACATTAAAGCTGCCAACCTGGTCAGCAAAACTATGCTCTACGTAGGGTTGCCACGACATGTTATCCGGTCCACTTGAAGGGTGGTCAAAATCCCAGGTAAGTTCGTCCGTCGACTCAGCATCGGCTGTGAAGAAAAAGGTTGGGCATAAACTGTCTTTAGTGAAATCAAAATCGACCGAGTTGTCAAACACCTGAATGTCCTTGGTTATGGAATCAAAACAATGTCGCTGATACGGTCCGGTAGGAATATACCTTGGGCGATAGTCGATTGAAATTGCTCCAGTGTCCTGAAGTACAAAGCTTACAGAGGAATCGGTGCCGATAATGGAATCGGAACCCCAGTACCACCGATAGAGGTCATATATGGTATCCGACTGGTCAGTTAGTTGTACGCTTCTGTCTTTACAAAAAATGCCATCTACCGAGAAGTCAACCTTTGGTATTGGAAGAATTACAACTCGTCTCATTGGATAGGTTTGAGCATTGGTGTCGGGGAAGATCGAGTTGCAATAGTAAATGTTGTTGTTATTATCGGGGTTTACCACACTATCGCCAGCGTACAGGTAAATATAATAGGTTCCCGGTTTGGTATAAGTAAACCGAACATTTGTATCGAACTTGGTGCTCAACGTGTTGGCGTTCGAAGCCGTGTCGCCGAAGAACCATATAAAGTCAGACGCTCGTTCAGAGTTGTTCTGAAACTCTACGGTATGAGGCACGCAAGCAACGGTGTCGGACAAGATGTCGAATTGTGGTATAGGGCCATTGATTGTTATTTGAATGTAAGCCGTGTCTACGCAACCCATTGTGTTTTCAACAATGTGGATTATTTTGAAATCGCCATAGGACGAATAGAAGTGGAAGGGGTCCTTGAGAAAGCTAGGGGACTTGCCATCTCCAAAATCCCAATAATGAGTTTCGATGCTATCCATCGGATTATCAAGGGCTATTGATGAATCAAATAACTGGATGATGTCGTCACAGACCAGTTTCTTTTTGATGTCTTTGATTCCCGCTCGTATTTCTACCACTTCAATAACTTTCGTTGTGGTGTCGGTACAACCTGTTTTGTCGATGGCCACCATACGAACCGTGTAATCGCCTGGCTCGTCGAATACATGGGTGGGGTGGGGGTTATCGCCGGTCCATGGAGTTGTGTCTCCAAAATGCCATACAACTTTTTCGGGAAACGCTTGATAGAATGGGTTAAAGTGTCTCCAAAACCTTGTAGTATCATCCCAGTATCGTATGGTATCGTAAAAGCTAACCGGGGCTCCCGGGCAAACTGGTTGATCAAACGTAAAATCGTTAAAGAAACCAATTTCACGTCGGAAAACAGCCGAGTTACTGCATCCTGAATCGGTAACCAGGGTTACGAAGCCCTCGTAGTCGCCCGATTTGTAATAGGTATGTTCGTATTTGGGCAGTACCAGAGAATCAAGCGGCACGCTGAGCGAATCCCATGTGCCATCACCCCATTCCCAAATAATCTTTCTTACATCGGTTTGGGTATCGGTATAAAACTCCCCATGGAGTGTGGAAGGTAAACATCCTACAAATCGAATGAACGACTGAGCTCTGGGTGATCGATTGAGTCTGAAGTCGCGATGGTGCCAGAAGGTGTCAACACATACGCGGTCGTCATCGTAATAATAGTCGGTTGTGTCGCACGACCGGAAAATTTTGTTACTGCCGGTCCGCACTGCGGCCCCCCACGTAACCCAGTTGGTAGAGTCGCATGTTTTTTCGTAGGAAAACGGACTTTGATATTCCACGAAATTATACTTGTCGCAGGCCGAGTCGTAATTGATCTTAACGTCCTGGAGGCATTCCTCCTTTTCAAATGTGACCGGCTTGAACAGACACTGCCGCACACGTGATACACTAATGTGTTCTCGCAACGGTTTTATGATCGTTACACTTTCTCGGGTACTGTCTCTACAACCGTTGGTAGGGTCTGCCACTACAAAACTGATTTCGTCACACTTGGTCGTGTCATATTTGTGCTTCGCATGGGCGTCAACCGAGTAATTGCAGTTTTTGCCAACGTTTAATTTGTTCTTTGTGTCTGTTGTACACGGTTCGGCGTTGTCATCTCCAAATTTCCATAGGAAATTGAGGTTGCCGGCTTTGTAGGTAAGGGATCGGTTGCAGAAGTATACAGTGTCTTTTGACACACACTGCGAGTTATTCAACAATTGTATCTCGGCTTTTACCCCAACTGCCTCAATGGAGTCGTATTGTAGTACCGACCTGCAGTTTCCACGTTCTATAATTAGTTCGATATAATACTTGCCAGGCCTTCTTGGGTTGAAGAAGGCGTTTCGGGCTCCTCCAAAATTTCGCACAAAGTTGAGCCCCGTATCATAGGCGTTCCATAAGTAGTTGGCACCAAAGATATTGGGGTGTGAAAACTCGAAGTAGCTGCCATAGCACTTTGTGGTGTCAAGCTTCTTGTGGTTGATGTCTACCTTGTCAAGCGACACCGGAACCAATCTTTGAAATCGGGTTTCACAACCATTTTTGAACTTGAGGAACAGGTTCACCGGGTAGGTACCCGACTTCGTAAACCCGTGTAGTATAGAATCTGTGATCAGGGGCTTTACTGTGTCGCGGGTGCCATCGCCAAAATCATAATACGCCAATTCAATGTCGCCAAAGTACTTGGTCCAAGAGGTGTCGAACTTGAACGAGTTGTGTTGTGTGTCGCAGGTCTCAGATTCATAGGTAGAGCTAAACTTCGGTTCAAAGTCGAATAGAATTTCCACGTCTATTTCCTGATCGGCCTTACATCCTTTATCATTGGTTATTTCTGTAAAAATGGTGTATTTACCCGCGGTCTTGTAGGAGTAACAAATTTTATCGCCCGTCTTGGGATTACTTGATTCCGTTTTCCCTCCGTCATCCCAGAGGGTTACAATGGTGACGTTTTTAGTGCCACCACCTCCAGTTGTAGAGTTATCGTTTAAACAAACCTCATTAGAGGTAAGGCAGTAGGTAGAAGATGGATTGATTGAAAGATCAAGCTTGGGCGGCGCGTATACGGTTATGGTTTTGGTGGCCTGGCAGGTAGAGCCATCGGCCAGGGTGATAGTTGCCTTCACGGTGAACTGTCCTGCCGAAGCATAGGTGTGATTGGGTTCTTTGTCTTTGCTCGTTTTTGTGTCCCCAAACGACCAGGTCACTGAGGTTACACTTTGCGGGCCAGACGCTTTGAAGGAAATAAGATCGCCAATACACGTAAAGTCATTTGACTGAATCGTGCACTGTCCTAGTGCTTCTGACGAAAAAAACATCAGACAGGCTAAAACAAGATAACAAGGCCAACAGGTTATGTGAGAAATCCGGTCTTGCAAGGGTTGACAAATTCACTACAAGGTATTTTGTTACACCAACAAAACCAAATTAAATCCAGAGGATTACAAAAAACTGATGCTGTGGTGACTACCTCACCTATAGGACGCTTTTTTTACCGGAAAGGCTGCATGCCCTCCCAATTACTTAAAGCGAAACATGTTGCCACCAAAAATGGCCTCAGAGCCCAGCTCTTCTTCAATTCGAAGTAACTGGTTGTACTTTGCAATTCGATCGGTTCGCGAAGCGGATCCGGTTTTGATCTGCCCACTGTTCATTGCCACTGCCAGGTCGGCAATAGTGGTGTCTTCGGTTTCCCCACTTCGATGACTGATTACATTCGTGTATAAGTTGCCTGTAGCAAGCTGAATGGCATCGATTGTCTCCGTAAGTGACCCAATTTGGTTTACCTTAACAAGAATCGAGTTTCCTACGCCCTGGTCAATACCTTGTTGCAATCGCTTAACATTGGTAACAAACAGGTCATCACCCACCAATTGAGTTTTCTTGCCAATACGGTCCGTCAACGTTTTCCATCCTTTCCAGTCATCTTCGTCTAAACCATCCTCAATCGATACAATTGGGTACTTGCTTGTCCAGTTCTCCCAATAATCAACCATTTCTTCTGACGAAAGCTTTTGGCCATTCGATTTATGAAAGTGGTATAGTCCGGATTCTTTGTCGTAGAACTCCGATGATGCTGCATCCATAGCAATAAAAATATCCTGCCCAGGTTTGTAACCCGCTTCTTCTATGGATGTTAAAACGATTTCAATTGCTTCCTCATTGGATTTGATATTAGGGGCAAAACCTCCTTCGTCTCCAACGTTGGTACTATATCCTTTTTTCTTGAGTACGTTTTTCAGATGATGAAAAACCTCGGTTCCCATTCGCAATGAATGTCCAAAGCTTTCAGCCTTTATAGGCATGATCATGAACTCTTGAAAATCGATGGAGTTATCGGCATGGCTTCCTCCATTCAGAATATTCATCATGGGTACTGGAAGTACCTTGGCGTTCACACCACCAATATATCGGTACAGCGACTGGCCCGATTCCATTGCCGCTGCTTTAGAAGCGGCCAAGGAAACAGCGAGTATCGCATTGGCTCCCAGTTTTCCTTTATTAGGGGTACCATCCAATGCAATCATTGCATTGTCGAGAGCTGTTTGGTCAAACACATCGCTTCCGATGAGTTTGTCTGCTATAGAAGTATTAACGTTATCAACGGCCTTTAATACACCTTTACCAAGGTAGTTGGCTTTATCACCGTCACGAAGCTCAACCGCTTCATGAATCCCGGTAGAGGCACCAGAAGGAACAGCTGCACGTCCGAAGCTGCCACTTTCAGTGATCACTTCGGCTTCTATGGTAGGGTTTCCTCTTGAGTCTAATATTTGTCTTGCAGAGATATCAAGAATAGCGCTCATATCAAATCTTAGTTAAGTAGTTTAATAAAGTCATCAAATAAGTAGCGTGAGTCGTGTGGACCAGGGTTGGCTTCTGGATGGTACTGAACCGCAAAAGCCGGAGCATTTTTTAACCGAATACCCTCTACTGTTCCATCGTTCAGGTTACGATGTGTAATTTCAGCCAATTTAGGAACAATACTCTCTGGATCGATAGCAAAGCCATGATTTTGAGAAGT
>JAEPQQ010000125.1 GCA_017640445.1 Bacteroidia bacterium
GAAAAAGGTCAATTTTCTACTAAGGAAAATGAACTTTTCGGACTTGATGACAACGCTGAGAACGGAGACGGAAACTACGCACATTACGACAACGTAAAAGTGGTTCACCAACCGGTAATGTGTCAACATTGCGATCACGCACCGTGTGAGACAGTTTGCCCGGTATTGGCAACTACGCATAGTTCAGAAGGTTTGAACCAAATGACGTACAACCGATGTATTGGAACCAAGTACTGTGGTAACAACTGCCCATACAAGGTACGTCGATTTAACTGGTTCCGATACAACCTTAACGACAAGTACGACTACCACTTCAACAACGAGTTGGGTAGAATGGTACTAAACCCTGACGTTACGGTACGATCGAGAGGTGTTATGGAAAAATGTAGCTTCTGTGTTCAGAAAATCCAACGAGCAAAGCTCGATGCTAAGATTGAGAACCGTAAGCTGGAAGATGGTGATATCAGTACGGCTTGTGCACGTTCTTGTCCTTCAAATGCGATTGTATTTGGAGACAGAAACGATCCAAATAGCAGAATTGCTAAGTTGTTCAAAAACGAACGGTCATATAAGATGCTGGAAGAAGTGGGAACACAAGCTTCAGTAGTATACATGACAAAGATCCGAAACAGAAAAGAAGAAGTTCAACATTCATAATTTATAAGACTTAGAAAATGTTTGAAGCAGAGATTAGAACACCCCTGGTCGAGGGAAATAAGACGATAGCCGACGTTAGTAACGATATCTGTCGTCCGATCGAAAACAAACCAACCAAAATGTGGTGGTTAGGTTTCTCGATCTCGTTCATGTTCCTGATGGTCATGGTCATGTCGTTGGGATGGACAGTTTGGGAAGGAATTGGAACCTGGGGAGTAAACAAAACCGTTATGTGGGGTTGGGATATTACCAACTTCGTATTCTGGGTAGGTATTGGTCACGCAGGAACACTGATTTCGGCAATTTTGCTCCTTTTCCGTCAGAAATGGAGAATGTCGATTAACCGAAGTGCGGAGGCAATGACAATCTTCGCGGTACTATGTGCGGCACAGTTTCCACTGTTCCACATGGGACGTGTATGGTTAGGCTACTGGCCACTTCCTTTGCCAAACGCTTACGGTTCTCTTTGGGTAAACTTTAACTCACCACTTCTGTGGGACGTATTTGCGATTTCGACATACCTGTCTGTATCCTTGCTGTTCTGGTATCTAGGACTTATTCCGGATATCGCTACAGTGCGTGATCGAGCAGTAACGAAAGCACGTAAATTCTGGTACGGCTTCTTCTCTATGGGTTGGAACGGTTCGGCAAGAACCTGGCACCGATATGAGATTGTAGCACTTATCCTTGCAGGTGTATCTACACCACTTGTACTTTCCGTACACACCATTGTATCAATGGACTTTGCAACGTCGGTAATTCCAGGATGGCATACAACGATATTCCCTCCATACTTCGTTGCGGGTGCGATCTTCTCCGGATTCGGTATGGTATTAACGCTCTTGTTAATTGTACGAAAGGTGATGAACCTTACCGAATATATCACCGTAGGACACCTTGAAGCGATGGCGAAGGTGGTAATGCTTACCGGTTCACTGGTAGGTGTTGCATACCTAACCGAATTCTTTATTGCGGCATACTCGGGAGTGGTTTATGAGCAATATGCCTTCCTTAACCGTGCTTTTGGTAAGTACTGGTGGGCATACTGGACCATGATGAGTTGTAACCTTATTGCACCACAGGTGTTCTGGTTCAAATGGGCTCGTACAACACCTTGGTTCCTGTTTGTGATGTCAATCATTGTAAACATTGGAATGTGGTTCGAGCGATTCGTGATTATTGTTACATCGTTGCACAGAGATTATCTTACATCTTCATGGGCAATGTATAGCGCTACATTCACGGAAGTGGCAATCTTCCTTGGAACAATGGGACTCTTCTTTACTTGTTTCTTCTTGTTTAGCAAGTTCCTTCCTGTTGTTAACATGGCAGAGGTTAAGAGTATTATTAAAAGTAGAGAGTAATTTGATTTTAAATCCAATAGGATGTTAGATAAACAATTAATAGTAGGTGTTTACGACGACGGGGATAACCTTCTGTCGGCTGTAAAAAAACTTAGAAAAAAGGGCGTAGAGATCTTCGACTGTTACACGCCTTATCCGGTGCATCACCTTGATGTAGAGATGGGAGTGAAGCGGTCCAATCTTACTGTAGGGGCATTCCTTTGCGGTATGATGGGATTCTTCAGTGGTTTGTTATTGCAGTTTTATATGATGACAAACCACCTGCATACATTCAAGAGCTGGCCTATGATCATTGGTGGAAAGCCTCAGGATTATACCATGGTTCCAAGTATGGTGCCGGTTACGTTTGAGCTTACCATTCTGTTTACAGCTTTTGGTATTGGAATTCTGTTCTTCGCAAAAAGTAAAATGATCCACGGAAAGATTGCCGAGATCATTGATCCGCGCCAAACGGATGATCTTTTGTTTCTGGCAGTAGAACCGGAAGAATTATCAAAAATCTCCAGAAGCGAGTTGGATTCAGTAATGAATGAAAATGGCGCGATCGAGATTCGTGAGCGAAATATGGACGGAGTAGAAGTTCCGGCTAAGGTTGAAGAACGAGTAGAAAAAGCTGAAAAGGCGGAAGAGGTTGAGCTTTCTCAGGAAGAACAAACAGAGCGACTTTCCCTAATTAAGTCGGTGCTTGGAGAGGCTTCGGTAGAAGGAAAGGACGACTTGAAGAAGATTAGTGGAGTAGGTCCTGTTTATGAAGAGAAATTGAACTCCATCGGGATTTATACATTCGAACAAGTGTCAAAGTTGACACCTGAAAGTATCAAAGCCATCGAGGAATTGACGAAGTACTTCCCTGGACGAATAGAACGAGAAGACTGGATCGGTCAGGCTAAAAACTTAATGGGATAAGAAGTATGAAGCAGATACAAAATCACATTGGAAAATTAAACGGTTTGATCATCATCGGCGCTACTGCGTTGGTGGGATGTACCGCCGGAGGCAATAACCCGGGAATAGAATATGCTCCGAACATGTACGTGTCTGAGGCATATGAAGCATATACCCAAACCAAGGAAATGCGCTACAATCCGCATGGAATGACCATGCGAACACCGGTTGAAGGTGCTGTAGCAATGGGCCAATTGGCTTACTCCGAGTATGAAGAAGGTTATGCAGAGTCGGCAGCCTGGACAAACCCGGTAGCTGCAACCGAGGCAAACGTTGCCGAAGGTGGAAGATTGTACGACATCAACTGCCAGCATTGTCACGGAAAGAAAGGAAAGAACGATGGCGGAGTAATCAAAAGTGGAAAATACCCACCTCCACCATGGGATGGCTACCAATCGGATCAGATAAAGAACCTACCTGACGGACAAGCGTTTCACTCCATCACATTTGGAAAAGGAAACATGGGAGCACATGGAAATGTGTTGACTCCTGAGGAGCGTTGGAAGGTATTACACTACGTGCGAAAACTGAGCCTGGGCGATGCCTTTGTTTATGCGCCTGAGGGAACAGCAGACGACCTGGTACAAGTTAAGGGTAAAACCTTTGAAGGCTTTGAATTGGCCGAAGTAGCACAGGCCGACCTTGACATGGTTAATGCAGCAATGAAACATGTAAAATTTGCCGACCTGAAGTACAAAAAGTTTAAGGATGAAAGTGCTATCCACCTGGATAAAGTGGCCACATATATGAACCAACACCCTGAGTTAAAGGCAGTGGTAGCGGGTCATATTGCCTCAGACGTAAAAGTTCCTGGCCTTACTGAAAATTTAAGTACGGTTCGAGCCAAAACGGTTTGTGCGTACCTTGAAGAAAAAGGTATTTCGGCAGATCGATTAACCGCCAAGGGAATGGGATCTGAAATGCCAATCACCTCCAACGATACAAAGGAGGGGAAAGAAACGAACAGACGAGTGGAAATTTATTTCGTAAAATAGATCAGAAGAAAAAGAAAATGGGACACCATCATATATCTGAAGTTAAAACGGAAAAGTTTGAATTCACAGGAAGATCTAAGGCCCTCTTAGCCGGAATTTTTCTTGTTGGATTGATCCTGACCTTTATTGGTACAAATCGCCTAAAAAGCGGTGAAGATCATGGCGCTGGCCATGATGAACACGCGGTAGAACAAACCATCGATGAAAATGCACTGCCAGTTCATGCTGTAGGTATGCAACACGATGAAGATCACCATGGAGAGGAGAGCCACGCAGAAGAATCGGATGCTCATGGAGAGCACGCTGAGGCTTCTCATGGAGAAGAACACGGAGAGTCGGCTCATGGCCATAGCCCGGTTTGGAAAAAACGCTTTTGGGCGAACTTCCTCCTAAACTCATACTACTTCTTGTTGTTTGCGGTAGCGGCACTATTCTTTATTGCGGTTAATTATGCTGCAAATGCAGGTTGGGCCACATTGCTTAAGAGAGTAATGGAGTCAATCAGTTCGTACCTCATTATTGGAATTGTTACCCTGCTTGTAGTGGTATTTGCTGGTAGTGAACACTTGTATCACTGGATTGAATACCTCAAAGAAAATCTGAAGCCTGGAGATGCTGGTTACGACCACATTCTCGATGGTAAAAAATGGTTCCTGAACATGGGATGGTTTACCATCGGTGTTCCGGTTATCCTTGCCATTTGGTTTGCTTTCCGATTTGTGTTGGTGCGTCTTTCTCATAAAGAAGACGAAGAAGGCGGACTGTCTTTCTTCAAACGAAGCATCACCTTTTCAGCGGCATTCCTTGTTGTTTTTGCCTTTAGCTTCTCAATCATGAGTTGGTTAATAATGATGAGTCTTGATCCACATTGGTTCAGTACCATCTACTCGGTATACAACTTTGCCATTGCTTTCGTTACCGGATTAACAGTTATCTGCTTCTTCACACTTTACCTTAAATCTAAGGGGTATATGGAAGTTGTTTCTGATGAGGTAATTCACGACATTGGGAAGTTTATGTTTGCCTTCAGTATTTTCTGGGCGTATATCTTTATCGCACAATACCTGTTGATCTGGTACGCAAATATTGCTGAAGAAAGTATTTACTACCAGGCTAGAACTACGGATCACTTCCGTCCTTATTTCCGAACAAATATTGTAATGTGTTTCTTCCTGCCTTTCCTTATCCTAATGATGCGAAATGCTAAGAGAAGCCCTAAAGTTCTACTGGTAGCAGGTTGTATCATACTTCTTGGTCACTGGTTAGATTTGTTCTTGATGATTATGCCTGGCACAGTAGGAGAGTCTGCTAGCGTAGGTATGCTTGAAATCGGAATGACCATGACGTTTGGTGGGTTGTTTGTTTTCTGGGTGTTAAACGATTTATCCAGAAAGAACCTATATCCAAAGAACCACCCTTACCTGTTAGAATCAGCCAATCACGACGTGGGAGTTTAAGCCCATTCGAACGATATTCTAAAAGCCCTGTTGCGTCCGCAACGGGGCTTTTTTTATAAACTGAAATGCCAAGAATCACATTATCTTTGCGCGCTTATTTTTAACAACAAGAAATGTTAACAGCTTCTAATTTATCCCTTCGCTTTGGTAAACGAGTTTTGTTTGATGAGGTAAACGTCAAGTTTACAGAGGGGAATTGTTACGGAATCATTGGTGCGAATGGTGCGGGTAAGTCTACCTTTCTAAAAATTTTAGCAGGAGATATTGAGCCAACCACCGGGAGCGTTTCAATATCACAAGGCATGCGAATGGCAGTCCTGAAACAGGACCACTTCGAGTTCGACGAACACCCCGTGTTACAAACAGTGATTATGGGGCATAAGGAGTTGTACGACATCATGTTGGAGAAGGATGCCATTTACGCCAAGGAAGACTTTTCTGATGAAGATGGTATAAGGGCATCGGAGTTGGAGGAGAAGTTCGGAGAAATGGATGGCTGGATGGCAGAAAGTGAAGCCGGCGAAATGCTTAACTCACTTGGTGTACCCGAGGAGTACCACTACCAAAACATGGAAGACCTGAGTAACAACCTAAAGGTACGTGTACTTTTGGCTCAAGCTCTTTTTGGAAACCCCGACATCCTGTTACTGGATGAGCCCACGAACGACCTGGATGTGGAAACCATTGGATGGTTGGAAAACTTCCTGGCGGAATCGAAGAACATTGTGATTGTTGTTTCGCACGACAGACACTTTTTGGATGCGGTATGTACGCATACGGCAGATATCGATTTTAAGAAGATTAAGGTATATGCTGGTAGTTATACCTTCTGGTATGAGTCGAGTCAATTGGCCCTTCGCCAACAACAACAGGCTAATAAAAAGGCCGAGGATCGAAAGAAGGAGTTGCAGGCCTTCATTGAGCGATTTAGCGCCAATGTTAAAAAGTCGAAACAGGCAACTTCTCGACGCAAGATGTTAGAGAAGTTGAACGTAGAAGATATTCAACCATCGAGCAGAAGGTATCCGGCCATATTGTTTGACCAGGAGCGTCAGGCGGGTGATCAGATACTAAACGTATCCGGTTTAAGTTTGGATGGTTTCTTTAAGGATATAACTTTTAGCGCCTACAAGGGCGAGAAGATTGCCATCATATCGAGAAACAGTCTTGCGGTAACCAACTTCTATAAACTGCTCAACGAAGAACTTACTCCATCAGGTGGAGACATTGAATGGGGAATTACCATTCAAAAAGCGTACCTGCCCAATGAGAACGATGAGTACTTTACTGCCGATCTTAATCTGGTTGACTGGTTAAGACAGTATTCGGTTGAAAAAGACGAGACCTTTATTCGGGGCTTCCTCGGTAAGATGTTGTTTAGCGGAGAGGAAGTATTTAAAAAGAGTAACGTATTAAGTGGGGGAGAGAAGGTTCGATGTATGATATCCCGGTTAATGTTGGCACAACCTAACCTGTTGATTCTTGATGAACCCACCAACCACCTCGATCTTGAATCTATTACTGCATTTAACGAGGGACTGAAAGGCTATAAAGGCTCCGTGTTGTTCACCTCGCACGACCATACGTTCATGCAGTCGATTGCGGACAGAATTATTGAAATAACACCAAACGGCATCATTGATAAGAAAACGGACTTCGATACCTACATTGCAGACGAAGAAATCAAGGCCAGACGTGAAAAACTCTATAACAAATAAACATTTTTAAAAAGTAGAAAATGAAAAAAACACTTTTAGCTCTTCTGGCTGGCAGCATGGCATTCATGTCGTGTAAAAATGCGGAGTCGAATTCAACAAACGTTCAACTTGAAACCAAGATGGATAGCATTTCGTACGCACTTGGCTGTCTTACCAGCGATAATTACAAGAAGAATATTAAGGGCGACTTTAATATCGATATGCTAGTGGCAGGTATGCGCGAAAACTTTAGTGACTCGACTGCTGAGCTCAAGATTCCTATTAGCGAATGCGAAATGTTGGTTCAAACTTATGCCCGTGAGCAATACGAAAAAGAAGCAGCGGCAGAAGCATCAAAGAATCTTGAGGCTGGCGAAGCGTTTTTGAAGGAGAATGGAGCAAAAGAAGGAGTTCAAACCCTTCCAAGTGGTTTGCAATACAAGGTGATCAACCAGGGGAGTGGAGAAATAGCCGGTGTAAACGACAAAGTGAAATGTCACTATACAGGAAGGTTTATTGATGGCAAGGTTTTTGACAGTTCGTTAAAGGGGAGCGGTGAGCCAATTGAGTTTGCCGTTACCGGTGTAATCCCGGGTTGGACCGAGGCACTTCAAATTATGCCTGCCGGTTCTAAATGGGAACTGTATATACCAGCCCACCTAGCTTATGGGGCTCAAGGGCGACCAGGTATTCCTGGAAACTCAACCCTCATATTTGAGCTTGAATTGTTAGATATAATTAAATAGTTATGAAAAAGTACATAATACTGATCGTTGGTGTCTGCTTTGTAGCACTCACTTCGATGAAATTAACATCACAGAATAAAATGCAAGGACAAACAGAATTAGAAGCACTTTCGTATGCATTGGGCTTAAACGTTGGAAACAGTCTGAAAGGAAGTGGTTTTGAAGAGTTAGACACAGAGCAATTCCTTAAAGGACTTAAAGAGGCGATGACTACTGAAGTGTCAAACGCTCAACTACAGGAATCAAATGCCGTTGTGCAGGCTTTTATGAAGGAAAAAGAAGCCGAAAAAGCCAAGGTAATGGCAAAAGAAGGTACCGAGTTCCTTAAGGAAAATGCGACAAAAGAGGGTGTGGTAACGCTTCCTAGCGGGTTGCAGTACAAAGTAATCAAAGAAGGAACTGGTGTTAAAGCGGTAGACGGTGATCAGGTTACAACCCACTACACTGGCCGTTTTGTTGATGGCAAGGTATTCGACAGCTCTGTTGAACGAGGTCAGCCTGCTACGTTTGGTGTAAATCAGGTAATCGCTGGATGGACCGAAGCGCTTAAACTTATGCCTGAAGGGTCTAAGTGGCAACTATTCATTCCTTATGATCTGGCGTATGGTACACAAGGCCGACCAGGAATTCCGGCATACAGCACGCTTATTTTCGATATCGAATTGATCGATGTTGTAGGAAAATAAAACAAAGAATAATTAGAAAAGAGAGGGGCGAGAACATCGCTCCTTTTTTTGTGCTTTTTACTTACCCCGGCCCTGTATCATTATCAGTGCCGTATAGATTAAGATCTTAAAGTCGAGTGCCAGCGACATGTTTTCAACGTAGAGAATGTCGTACTTCATCCGTTCGAGCATTTCCTGAACATTTTCCGCATAACCGTATTTTACCTGCCCCCAGCTGGTAATACCTGGTTTCACGCGGTGAAGGCGTTTATAGTGAGGAGCGTGTTCAACAATTTTATCAATAAAAAACTGTCGCTCCGGGCGTGGACCTACCAGGGTCATATCATTAATTAGCACAGTGTAGAACTGGGGCAATTCATCCAACCGGGTTTTACG
>JAEPQQ010000126.1 GCA_017640445.1 Bacteroidia bacterium
GTTTCAATTGACGCTTCAGGTGCGGTTAAGTCGCAATCGGTTAGCGTTGATAAGGTACAAGGTAAAATTCCTTTGACTGAGGCAGAGTTGGTTGTATCTGCGGGACGTGGGTTAAAAGGCCCGGAAAACTGGGGTATGATCGAGGAACTTGCCGATGTTTTAGGTGCAGCTACTGCTTGTTCAAAACCCGTAAGTGATATGGATTGGCGTCCGCACAGCGAGCACGTTGGTCAAACTGGTATTACCATTAAGCCTAACCTGTACATTGCAGCCGGTATCTCTGGAGCAATTCAGCACCTGGCAGGTGTTAGCAGCAGTAAGGTGATTTGTGTAATCAATACCGATCCGGAAGCTCCCTTCTTCAAAGCGGCAGACTACGGTATTGTTGGTGATGCCTTTGAGGTGATTCCTAAATTGATCGAACGGGCCAAGCAGCTAAAGGCTGAGTAATGAATAAAATAGAACTGGAAATCGCGGGTCTTGCCTCCGGGCATACCAGTAAGAACACCTCATACACCCTTATTTTGGGCGAGGTGAATGGCGACAGGCGTATTCCAGTTGTTATTGGTGCCTTCGAGGCTCAAGCCATTGCATTGGTCTTGGAAAACATCAAACCCCAACGGCCTTTAACGCATGATTTATTCAAGAGCTTTGTGGAGGAATACGGCGTTCAGATTACGGAGGTTTACATCTCCAATCTGGTTGAAGGCGTGTTCTACTCCAAAATTTGCTGCCTGAAAGACGGTGAACATACGGAAATTGACGCCAGAACCAGTGATGCCATTGCTTTGGCTGTCCGTTTTGACTGTCCTATCTACACCAACGAAGACATCATCAGAGCTGTTGGTATAGATGCTGACCCAACTGAGGTGGAAGCCCCGGGGCGACCCGAAAAGGAGATTGATGAATTCATGCAAAACATTGGGGAGAGCACCGACTACTCCGCACTAGATCTTGGCGACCTCGAAATATTGTTAAACGAAGCTCTTCAGGAAGAAGACTACGACAAGGCTGCCGCTATTCGCGATGAAATGAATAAGCGTAAGTAGGCCTGTTTAAACAAGCTTTACCCTTAATCTACAGGGTGGAAACCCCATTCAGATCCGTCGTGAGCACGTCGCTCATGTAATCAAAGAATGGTCGGATTGCCTCAAGTGTTTCTACTACGTTGTCTACAAAGTCTGTAGACGTCACCTCTGCATCTGAGAATGGGCGCATGGCGTAAAACTGCTTCTTACGGATCAGTTCAATGTTCTTGTGCTCTTTGTCAAAGCCTTTTGGGGCTGTTTTAAGCCCCTCTCCCTTCAAGCCTCCGAAAAATGTTTTAAACCGAGGCTCATTCAAAATGCCATTAATGGTATCACCATCTTGTTCAAACTCTTTTCTGATTCGAAACAAGTCGTCTTTTTCAGGGCCATAAAAACCACCGCCTATGTGGGTATTACCTGGCTCTACTCCAACCCAGTAACCTCCTCTGCGCTCGGCACCCTCACGTTTCAGGTAAGCGTGCAAAAAGGTTTTATACGGCGTTTTATCTTTCGAAAAGCGAACATCCCGATAAATGCGATACAAATGATACTTTTCGATTGCATCGCTTTTATTTAAGCGGTCCATTATGGCTTGCATGAAGTTTTCCATGTTTGCCTTAGCATCGAGATAGTCGTTCTTATGTTCGTCGAACCAGGCTTTATTGTTGTTTTTAGCAATATTCTTCAAAAACTGAAGCGTCGATTTTCTAATAGTGGTCATTGTTCTCGTTTAGATTGACAACAAAGATAGGTTTGAGATGGTTTGGAGCACAATGAACAAATTAATCGGTGTCTTATCACTGACTGTATTTATTTCTCACATGCTAAACATCTAATTGTCGGTTTCGACAGAATTTGCCATTCTCTTTAAAACCGCTCCAACACCCAACTCTCCTGCTCTGAGGTATCGGGTACCTGAAAGCCGCGAACACGTGATAGTTCCTGAAACACAGTATTCCTTGCTTCTCCCAAACCAAGGAGAACAGCTGCACAAACTAAGGCAGTTCTACCTATGCCCATCCGGCAGTGAATAGCTATGGTTCTGTTGGACTTTAGTTCGTCGATCAATAGATCAATCAACTGTCGAAATTCGATCGGATTATCAGGAACACTTCTATCGCGAATCGGGAATTGAGTAAAGCTCACAGCATGCCGATGCAAGACAGTCTTTTCTTCCGTTAAGCTTAATTCTTGTATCTCGTTTGATTCGAGTAATGAAACTACCCGATCAATTCCTAAACGCTTCAGTCGCCTGGCATCATCCGTAAGCCATTCCCCACCTCTGGGTCTTGTCATCATAAACAGACAACCCGGATATCTCCGGTCGATTCGAAACACCTTCATGTGGTTGTATACTAGTTAGTAAAGAAACGGTAGTGTACCGCAAAGGGGATTACCCTTGCTCAATTAAACCCGCAAATTCGCTGGCATATTTGAGGCCCTTGGGTACATAATCTTTGTGATATGTCTTGGCCGGACCAAATGCCGGATACGGTTTACCCGTATTGTGAATGTGGAAAGCATCCTTAAAGTTTTTTTATCGATCCACTTGGCTCCGTTTGAAACGGCATTTTTGCCCTGCAAATCGTGTACTTCCACATCTATTTCAAAACACTTGTATCCCATAATCTGGAAAGGCCCCCAACTACTGGCCAGTTGTTTGAGCTCTCCATCGCTCATTCCCGATAGCTGATCGGCTTTTATTCCTTCCAGGTTATTGGCTTTTCCGCGGGCCACATTATCCAACTTTCTGAACACATGAGATTCGTAGCGCTGTGGTATGATCTTTCTACCGGAAGACTCCAGTACAATGAGGGATAACAGGTACTCGGGTGGCAGGTCGTATCTCTTGCCTGCTTTTATGGCTTGTTCGCCGTAGTTCTCGTAGGTTTTCTCTACTACGGTTTTTTGAACCGACACCGAAGTATACTCAACGTGGTACTTATACTTAAGCACCAAAACACCTAACAGCAAAGCAATAAGTAAAAAGGCAATAACGCCGAGCCAGATTCGTTTCATTTGTTATTTAAGCAAGCGCCGCATGATCTTGCCGACGTTTGACTTAGGCAATTCATCACGGAATACAACTTCTTTGGGCACTTTGTAATTGGTTAACTTCTCCTTACAAAAGGCAATTAACTCTTCCTCTGTAAGTGAGTCATCCTTCTTTACAACGAAGGCTTTTACATATTCTGATCCGCTTTCGGTCTTTTCTCCGCGAACTCCTACTTCCAGCACCTTGTCGCATTCAACAATGGCTTTCTCTACATCGTTTGGATAAACGTTAAAACCGGACACGTTGATCATTTCTTTTTTACGATCAACAATTCGGAAGAAGCCGTCTTCCTGCATCAGTCCTATGTCACCCGTAAGGAAGTATTCCCCCTTAAAGCATTTCTCCGTTTCTTCCTTTTTGTTCCAATACCCCTGCATTACCTGAGGGCCTTTGATTCCAATTTCCCCAGGTTCTCCAACCGCTACTTCGTTCCCCGCATCGTCAAAGATTCGGATGTCTGTGTTTACCATGGGCAAACCAATAGTGCCACGTTGATGACTACCATCCACCGGGTTAATGGTGGCCGCCGGACTGGTTTCCGACAATCCGTATGCTTCCAGCAATGCGCTTCCGGTAACTTTCTCCCACCGATCGGCAACGGCATCCTGTACCGCCATTCCTCCTCCTAGCGCTAATCGTAAGTCGCTAAAATCCAAACCTCTGAATGCTTCCTGGTTAAGCAAACCGTTAAATAACGTATTCACACCGGTAATCACACTAAATGGATTCTTTCTCAAATCCTTGCAAAACGACTTCATGTCACGCGGGTTCGTGATCAAAATATTCTTGGTTCCGTAACGATAGAACACGATTAAGTTAGCCGTGAGTGCAAAAATATGGTACAATGGCAGGGCCGTTATAATGGTTTCTTTTCCTTCTGTAAACAGGTTGCTTATCCAGGCTTCCACCTGTTGCACATTGGCGCACAGGTTGCCATGGGTAAGCATAGCTCCTTTCGAAACACCTGTTGTGCCACCGGTATATTGCAAAAACGCCAGGTCTTTTTGAGTGAGCTTTACGGGTTGAGGTTTCTTGCCGGCACTCTGTTTCAGGCAATCCTTGAATTTTTTAGCAGTAGGAAGGCTGTACGCTGGCACCATCTTCTTAATCTTGCGCACCACAAAGTTGGTAATCCCCCCTTTCAAACCACCAAGCATATCGCCAATGGTAGTTGTAATGACCGTTTCGATCTCCGTTTCTGGAAGTATCTTTTCGAGGTTACAAGCAAAGTTTTCAAGAATGACAATAGCCTTAACGCCTGAATCTTTGTACTGATGGCGCATTTCTTCGGCCGTATACAACGGATTTGTATTTACAAGAACCAATCCTGCTTGCAAACAGGCAAATATGGCTACAGGGAACTGCAACAGATTGGGCATCTGTAAACCTATTCGATCGCCGGGTTTAAGGCCTGTTTCATTCTGAAGGTACCACGTGAACGCGTCAACATGGTCGCTTAATTGATTGAACGTCATTTCAACATCCATGTTCTTAAAGGCTACTTTGTCGCCATATTTCCGGATGCCTTCTTTGTATATATCGACAATGCTGTCGTACTTATCAAGGGTTATGGAGTGTGGAACAAAGTCGGGGTAGCTTTTAAGCCAGGGATATTCGCTCATAATCAGATATTTCCGTAAATAAACTAATTTAAGCTCGGATTGTCAATCGAGAATTCCGATTTACCAGGGATTCTTCCTGAAATATCACCAGTTTTTCAACCGAACGATCTATTTCGTCGCCTGAAACAACTGATATACGTCTTTGGGAGATATTTGATCGTTGCGCAGTTTAAGCCGTTTTTCTGTGAGCAGGCCCACGTTTAACGTTTCGATATAAAACAACTTTCCAATTTGATAACTTGAGAAAGCCATGGGCCAGGATATTCCGTTGTAATACTGATACTTACGCACATTTCTGGGTACGTCGCCATGGTTCATGGTGATCACACTTACCTCCTCGGCTAACTCCTGATGGATCTTTCGAAGATACATGGTATCCTCGTCGGAAATGGTTGCCTCATCCCAGAAGAAGAGATAAACCGGTTTTTTCTTATAGTCCTTAATTTCCTCCTTCTGGTTTTGAAGATTGATAAAGGAGAACTTGGGGATTTTCTTACCAACTTCAAGTTGTTTGCTTAAAACGGCATTCTCAACCTGTTGAATTTCAATGTATTTACCCGACGGTTCGATGTTCTTTACGCGGTACCTTTTTTTGTTCCATTCAAAGTAAATATCATCTAACTCCGGCAAAACCCAGGCCATATCTTCTGTAGTGATGAGATCGTGAACACCTCCAATGTATACCATGTCCATACAAGACTCATTGAAGATGCCATCGTTATTCATGTCTTTTAAGGCCAGTTTAAAGCTATCGGTGGCGGTGATATACTTACCACCAAGTGTATTTAAGCGTTGCTCCCGATAACAGTAGTTGATGTTTACAAACTTCTTGTTCCCGCTGTGTTTTTTAAAATGTTCGGTGAGCAGCTTTTTGTAGCTATAGTGCTGGCCATATTCGATCCGGGTTAGTTTTAACTGATGCTCTGCCTGGTTATTGACCAGGTTCGGCAAACGAATCACCACCGAATCCTGTCGATATGAGAGACTGTCCGGTATACCGTCGTCTGTAAAATCGAGGTTGTTGTTCCTATCCACAAAGAAGTATACGGTTTTTCTTGACCGTTTGAAGTTCCCAATAAGCGTTAGGCAGTACCCCTGATTAATGTCGTTGTTGGCGCCCGAAAAATAAATATACGTATACCCTGTATCTCGCATGCCCGTCATGTCAGGCATTTTGCTGATGGTCAACGGTTTTTGCTCACCTTTCTTCTTTTCATCAATACCAAAGAAGGAGAATGGTTCGATTTCGGGTGATGTGAACTGATATACCGGCAGTATGGCCAGCGACCGTCTGATTTTATCATCCTGCATACGATCCGTCATGGGGATTCGAATCAGCTCCTGAGCGTAAACGCGCCCGATAAAAACATAACAGATGGTAAGCAGGAGGAGTTTTCTCATAAATTATCGCCTATTCATATAAATCATTACGTAGTACAGTAAGGTAGCAAGAGAGCTCATAGCTGCAACTACATAGGTTAACGCCGCCCATTTCAATGCATCTTTTGACATGGTTAACTCGCTTTCCGTTGCTACATTACTGGTTTTCATCCATTCCAAAGCACGTTTGCTCGCATCGAACTCAACCGGTAATGTTATAAAAGAAAACAGCGTGGTCATTGCGAATAACACGATGCCTCCAAGAAGAAGTGGCGGAAATTGATTAACCAATACAATACCGGCTAATAAAACCCAGTGCATCCATCGTGAAGACAAATGAACCACCGGCGTTATTTTACTGCGCATTGTCAACCACGGATACGACCGGGCATGTTGCACGGCATGACCACATTCGTGAGCCGCTACCGCTGCAGCAGCCGCATTTCGTTGATGATATACTGCCTCGCTAAGGTTTACGGTTTTATTAATTGGGTTGTAATGATCCGTTAACTGGCCCTGAACCGCCGTTACCTGAACGTCGTAAATCCCACTTTCACGTAGCATTTTCTCAGCTACTTCCCTCCCACTTAAGTCGGAACTTAGCCGTGTTTGGCTGTACTTTTTGAATCTTGATTTGAGTCTTGCCTGAACAATGGAACCAATGATCAGAAAGACAACACTAATTATATATATACCATATCCGTAAATCATACTCGTATTTTACCTAATACGCGACAAATTACATTCCAAAAATATTAACGGCAGAATCGGACCAGGATTATAATGGAAGCTATCAAAAACATAAAGAGTGAAATCTTATTGACGCCGTGCATCATTTTTAGATTCCGGTTATCCGGAAACTCCTTGTCCTTACGTAGCAACAAATAGGAAAGTAACTTCTTTAAAAAGCTCATAACTAAAGGTTTATCAGATCTTTTCCAATATCGGTCCGGTAGTACATCGCGTCGAATTGAACACCTTTTACACCTTGGTAACTCTTCTCCAGTGCCGACGGAATATTCTTACCAAAGGCACTAACCGCAATCACACGCCCACCACTTGTCACAATGTCACCTTCTGACATTTTGGTTCCTGCGTGAAACACTAGTTGCTCGTCAGAATTGGTCGTGTCTATTTGAATCTGCTTTCCTTTTTCATAGGCCTCGGGATAGCCCCCGCTAACCGTGAATACCGTGGTACACGTATCCGGTCGGATGTCAACATTGGCGTCTTTTAATCGTTTATTCTTTGCTAATTCGAGCCATTCACCGAAATCGGATGCAATTCTAGGGAACACCACTTCCGTTTCCGGATCCCCCATTCGAACATTGTATTCGATCACCTTTGGCTGCCCATTGTCGTTGATAAGTCCAAAGAAAACAAAGCCCACAAACTGCATGTTCCTTTTACGCAGACCATCAAACGTAGGTGCAATAATTTCCTGTTCCACCTTCTTCAGATAATCCTCAGTCATGAACGGAACCGGACTAACGGCCCCCATTCCACCGGTATTTAAACCCGTATCGCCTTCTCCAATCCGTTTATAGTCTTTTGCTTCAGGTAAGATGATGTAGTTTTCTCCATCACTCATGGCAAAGATTGAAAATTCGATTCCCTGCAGAAAATCTTCAATCACCACGGTGCTGCTCGCTGAACCAAATTTCTCATCCAGCAACATCTCTTCCAATACCTGGTTGGCCGCGTCGAGCGTATCACATATCACTACTCCTTTTCCAGCTGCAAGCCCGTCTGCCTTTAACACATAAGGAGCCGGTTTCTGAGCAATGTATTGCTTTGCTTCGTCAAAACTTTCGGAGGTAAACGATCGGTAACCCGCTGTAGGAATGTCGTTTTCCAGCATGAACTCCTTGGCATACTCTTTACTTCCTTCCAGCTGGGCGGCCTGTTTGTCAGGCCCAAAGACGTAAATCGATTGCAATTGAGGTTCATCTCTAAAGAAGTCCACAATGCCTTCAACCAAAGGGTCTTCACTTCCAGGTACTACTATGTCGATTTTGTTATCGACACAGAATTTGCCAATTTCCTTGAAGTCCTTGACGTTAATCGACACATTATCAGCAACTTCCAAAGTTCCTGCATTGCCGGGAGCAACATACAATTTGTCGATTTTCGCGCTCTGCGAAGCTTTCCAGGCCAACACATGTTCGCGTCCGCCTGATCCTAATATTAAAACGTTCATAAGTTCGTGGCAAAAATATCCCCTTAACAAGCAGCAAACACGAAATGGAAGTTTAAATTTCCCGACATTTTTAAACAATGTCGCAGAACAAAAACTGGTTACCGCTTGTCCTTCTCATCATCTTATCGGTGATATGGGGAAGTTCCTTCCTGCTCATGAAAATTGGACTTGAGGTGTTAACACCAATTCAACTGGCTGCCATTCGAATTGCAATCAGTGGTTTGGTCTTTCTGCCTTTTGTATTTAGTCATATCAAAAAAATCAAAAAGGAAGATCTCAAGTTTGCCCTACTGGCAGGGCTTCTGGGCAATTTCTTTCCGGCATTCTTGTTTGCATCGGCTCAAACTCATGTAGACAGTTCAATAGCAGGGGCTCTAAATGCAACCACCCCTCTGTTCACATTGATTATTGGAGGCATATTCACCTCCATGGTACTGAATAAATCAAAGATTCTTGGCGTTGTAATTGGTCTTATCGGAGCTCTTTGCATTGTGCTGGGAAAATCTCTTCAACCCCTTTTGTCGGGTGAACAAGCGGTC
>JAEPQQ010000127.1 GCA_017640445.1 Bacteroidia bacterium
TTTCAACCCGCTGGCATTAAACGTGACGTGGTATTTTCCATTATAGAAGCCAACGCCAATGGGTATGTAATAAGACGAGTCGGTAATCCATTTATAGTAGGTTTCTGAGGGGCGGATGTCGGAATGAACGCATTTGATTACGGCATTTAGCTTGCCCACTTCTTGAAGAAACTCGGGCTCAGATAAAGGTTGTTCAATGGCAGCACGAAGTTGCTCAAACGCAAGTTCAACCTCTTCCTGGCTGGAGTGCCAGTACAAACCAGGATGGTTTTTCTTCAAGGAATTCTCTAAATAGTCAACGTCCTCATGCATCCCTTCTACCGACAAAAGGTCTAAGTCGTTTTTGGGTGCGCAGGCCCCTAGCATGAGTACGAACATGACCATCAGAAACCATGTCGGTCCGATTATGATTGAACGCATTAACTGCATGGCGCTGTTCCCCAACTACGGTGTCCACGACCTTCCCAACACCTCCAATTACGTTTAATGGAATGCACCTTCCAGACTCCCCCAGAACGCGTGGCCGTCATCTGAACTTTACGACTTCTTAGAGAGTCGTCATCCAGATTGTCATGGATGATTGTAATGTGTAAAATGCCATTATTGCCAGGAACAGCACTCACAACAAAAGATCGTGTAGAGGCTTCGTCTGGAAATTCGTAGTAGGCTTTCGCGAGTTCTTCAGGGGTCTTTATGTCAGTTCGTGCTGAGATAATCTGATTAAACTCGGTGGGGTCTACGTCAATAAACGTTTCGCCCGTACAGCTCATTAGTAAGAGTGCAATGGTTAGATAAGCGAGATGTTTCATTAGGTTAATATTTCTTTCTGGTTGAGGATGTCCTGGCGAAGAGCCTGCGGGTCATCAACGTAGAAGGCAAGCAAGCGTGTGGTCTTGCGCCAGCCATAGAGACCATGCAAGGTACACGCCTCACTCAAATGCAGAAGAATGTTGTGCGATTCAACCTCACCAAGAGGCGTAAGTTTTTGGATGTTTTTATTCTTCGGGGAAGTCCTGGTTAATTCGATTTCCTCGATGGTAGCAATGTCAATGGAAGTTTCACTAAGAATGCCATAGGAGAGAACGAGTTCCTGACCGTCAAGTCGGTAAAATCGTTTGTTCAACGATCGCGCAATGCCCAGGATTTGGAGTGCTGTGTATATACTTAATCCTGTTAGTATCCAGGCAGCCAGGTTGCTCCAACGGGCCAAAAGAAAGTGCAGGGCAACCGTCTCAATCGCTATAAGGAACAAAAAACCATAAAGCAATGCAGGTGTTCCACTGCGGTTGTGATGGGTGTAGGTGTGTTTTTCGCTTTTAACTGACGACCAATTAAGGAGTCCATAGTACACTATGGACAGTTCTGTAACCAACAAGCCAGCTACTTTAGGCGGGAGTATAGACATGCAGGTTTGGCGAAGTGCGGTGTAAAAGTCGTGACTAGTGCTGTTTTGCTGTTTGAAAAGCCTTCGAGCCTTCCGAACCTTAATGATGATCAGGCTCAAAATACTAAGTTCAAGAACAGGTAATGCGTACGACTTAAAATAGTTTAAATAGGTTTGGCCTTCCGGTGGAAGAATCTGGTAGCCAATGAGCAAGCATACTACCGAAACTGGAATAACCGTTGTGGAGGGAATCTTCGTTTTTCGAACCAAAAAGAAGTAGACCAATGGGGTGACAATCAAAAGGTCAATGGTAAGAGGTAGGTACAATGTGCCCGGAAGTGAAAGAGTGGGGAGCTGCATGCCGATAACCGAGCATGCAAGTAGCAGGATGGCAACCGCTAAAAAAGGAATTGAGCTCTTAAAAACGCGTTGAATTGAGAACATAGTTGAAGGTAATTCTTCAAAGATACGTGGTATCCGTTTATTCCAGTTGTCGTATGGATGGGTTATACACGTTGGACAATGATTTTGTATCCAATTGGGATCTTTGGAATTTTAAGCACGTGAACAGCTCTTTCGCTGTGCCCAACAGTGGTAAGCCCTGATCGGTTAGGTGTTGCGCGTGTTGCAACATCCAAACGAACCGTTTGTTGTGCATGATTGATAAATAGATAGGCCTGAGGGTTCAGGGCGGTAATGTTATTGTAAATGTCTTCGAAGTAAAGAAGTACACTCCAGGATTCGAAGTCAATCGGTGTGTTAAGGGAAATACACCCCATTTTTCTGAGGGTAGTGGTGTCATGACAAATGGTGGGCGTGCGGGAATAAAGGCAGAATCCATTGGAGTTTAACCTTGACACCTGAAGTTGCTCCCAGCCCGGATATACGTAAGGTTTGGGGGGAACTGCATCGCCACAGCCAAGGGTTAGGCATGCCATAGTGAGGAATAGAAGTTTGGTCATGGTTGGAAAATATAACTAAGGCCTAGTGAGATGTGTTTTCTTTTATGGAGGTAATCTGTATACAGTCGGAAGTGCTGTGATAGGTTTCGTTGCAAGCCAATTGCAGGGTATCCGTAGACCCTGTTCTTAGATGGAGTTCGTGCCACGTACTTTAGCAATAGGTCATGATCGGATTTTACTTTTTGGCTAACAGAAGAGTGCCCAATCCCAATGAGCGCGCGAATGGTCCAACCTTTAAACGAGAAAGCATTGAGTCTCATCTGTGCACCTACTCCTCGCCGGATGTTTACTACTTTGTATGCTCCAATACCTGGCCAGATACGGTTATGTATATCATAGTCAAGATGAAGTTCAGGGTTAAAGCTGAACCTTTTGTCAGGTGCAGTTATCAAAGAAAGTGTAACCTCGGGAGGAAATTCGTCACGTTGAGAATGGGATTTGAGGTTGTGCCGGACCGATACGTACAGTCCTTGCGCACGTGCGTATGGCAAACTACCATAGATCAGAAGAATAATTAACAAAGCCTTCAACACATACAAGAAAATGGATTCGAGTAAGAAACTTGATGCGCATAGCCGCTTTTGACAAAAAAAAGGCGGATCAACCGACCCGCCTCCTGTACATATGTTTAATAGATTATCCCAAATAGGACTTTAGGATCTTGCTTTTCGATGATTTTCTCAATCGACGCAAGGCTTTTTCTTTAATTTGACGAACACGTTCACGTGTTAGTCCAACTTTTTCTGAGATGTCTTCCAACGTGTGTGCTGGGCCACCGTCCAAACCGTAGTAATATTTCAAAACATCACGTTCTTTCTCAGACAGTGTCGAAATTACACGATTGATCTCTTTCTGAAGAGACTCGTTCAACAGCGGATTGTCTGGGTCCGGCTCGTCATTGTTATCAAGTACACCAAGAAGTGTATTGTCTTCACCTTCTGTAAGTGGGGCATCAATACTTAAATGCCGCCCTGATGTTTTGAAGGCGTTTTCTACTTCTGTAACTGGAATGTCGAGTGCTTTTGCAATCTCTTCTGCCGTTGGCTCACGTTCATGTTCCTGCTCAAGTTTAGCAGCAGTTGCCGATATACGGCCAATAGAACCAACCTTGTTCAACGGAAGTCGCACAATTCTTGATTGGTCTGCCAATGCCTGAAGAATACTTTGACGAATCCACCAAACAGCATATGAGATGAATTTAAACCCTCGCGTTTCATCGAACCTTTTGGCTGCTTTGATCAAACCTAGGTTTCCCTCGTTGATCAAATCTCCAAGGGTAAGACCCTGGTTCTGATATTGCTTAGACACCGATACCACAAAACGAAGGTTTGCATTAACCAGTTTTTCAAGAGCTGCCTGATCTCCTTCACGGATTCGCTGAGCAAGAATCACTTCTTCCTGAGCATCGATCATATTCACCTTGCTGATCTCGTTGAGGTACTTGTCTAAGGATTTGTTTTCACGGTTAGTAAATTGCTTACTAATTTTTAGTTGTCTCATAAAATCGTTACGCTACTATTTCGGGTTTTCCTTGAAAATAGAACTTGCAAAGGTATGCTTTTGTTTCACATTTCTGCCCGAAAACCATGCGAGTGGATGGCAACAAAAATCGAGCCAAACACCTTAAAATACAGGCTTTTGGGCTCAATTGATTGTGAATAAAGGCGATACATATCTGTGTCAAATTTCCTTACACCCCTTAAAAAAATCAAAAAAGTTCAGAAATTAGACGATTTCGTTTCACTTTGGCCACATCTTTTCCGTGTTTTCGGTTGATTCGAACCGATTTTTTGGTTTGTTTTGACAAACGTTTTGAGACGGTTCGCCATTGCCATATTTACCCTGATGATTGCACAGATTTTGACTGCGCAAACCCGCCCCAAAATGGCAGTGGGTTTAAATTATTATCCGGGTTTTTTGGTTGCACATCGCGATGATTCTAAGAACCTGGAATCACATATCAATGGATTCGAATTACAGATTTCCAAACAGCAGTCGGTTCAACCCTGGGCGAAACACTACCACAAACCAGAAGTTACACTGAGCCTGTTGTACATGCAGATGGGAAGTGCCGAACTAACCGGCAATGCCTTTGCCGTAATGCCTGGGTTTGAGACATCCGTCTATTCAATGAAGAACAGCGAACTACGGGTACGGTTTTGTACCGGATTGGCATACTTAACCAAAAAGTTCGATGTGTATCAGAACCGAAGAAACCAGGCCATCGGTAGCCACCTTAACGGTGTTATGCAGGGATTCTTCACCTGGAAGAAACAGTTTCCATCCATTCCCATGCAGATTCAGACTGGCATCGGACTGACTCACTTTAGCAATGGTAGCTTTCGAGTACCTAACTTGGGGGTAAATATGCCTTCGCTATTCATAGGCAGTCACTATCTGCTCAATCAACGACCACGTAAGAACCCAATAAAGGATACCATAAACCCGGTAAAATGGCAGATGTATGCGGCATATGGTTTCAAAGAAAGAAGTTTGACCAATACAACTGGGTTTCACATCATAAACCTCGGGCTCACACGACTTAAGAACGTGAGTATTTTGCGAAGCTGGCGCCTGGGAACAGACCTTTTTATTGATAAAACACACCACTTTATTGAATATCCAGGTGAGTCGCTGAAAGGTCTGAACCCACTGGAAATGACCGAACTGGGTGTTTATGTTGGTCATCAGGTCTTGGTAAGTCGGGTCTATTTTAAAACCGATATTGGTTTTTACCTTTACAAGCCGAGCAACAACAAGTTTATTACCTATCAGCGTTTAGGGTTTAACTATCATTTCAATCAGAAGTTCTATGTCATAACCGCACTTAAAACGCACTTTGGTATAGCAGATCATTTTACCTGGGGGCTTGGATATAGATTATGAGGTTAACAATTATATATATAAGTGTGTTGGTGCTGTTTGCTGGCTGCAAGAAAGAACAGTTGGACGATTGTTTTAGCAGAACGGGTGAAGATAGAAGCATCGAACGACCTCTTAAAGAATTTGATCGTATTTCAGTTGGGGATCGATTTGAAGTAATCCTGTCGCAGGACACCAGTCGGCCGGAACGAATTATAATCACCGGTGGGGAGAAAATACTGGAAGGGATTTCGGCAGAGGTGGAGAATGGAGAATTGATTCTGAAGAATTGCAATCGATGTAATTTCGTTCGTTCCTATAAACGTACAGTTACCCTTGAAGTGTTCTTGCACGACATAAGCGAGTTAACCGTTTTTGGTGCAGCAACCATTCGAACATCAGATACCCTGAATCTGAATAGCTTGCGAATCAACCATTCGGCGCTGGAAGACATTAATCTTCAGATCAACACACCGGGTGAAATCTTCGTAGAGTCGATCAATTCGGGTGCAACAACACTTTCCGGAAAAGCATTTAAACTGAGTGGTTCCATTGAAGAAATTACCGATATGGATGCTAGAAACCTGGTTTGTAAAGAAGTTATATTTGATTCCCACAGCCCCCTTGACTGCTTTGTGAACGCAACCGAGATCATTTATGTTGGGATTTATGGAGACGGGAACATCTTTTATGTAACAGAGCCATCTGCTCAAAAATCGGTTAAGGAACGAACGGGTAAAGGTGATCTCTTAAAACTCTAGTCTTAAAACAGCGACTCCAGTGCTTCCGATTTGGAAGGTTTGAAATTGATACGAGGTTTCTCACCAACTTTAAATTCATCCTGGCTGATCATCAATACATCGTTGATCTTCTTAACAATTACGAGTGTTGCAATCTGTCCTACCGGAATTCGAGGAAAGCGAATGCCGTTTTTTGATGGCGTACCGGCCATTACCGAGTTAATGTCTTTGAAATAGAGACGTGCATCAACGCGCTCGTCATATTGGCCGGGTACTACAACCGATGTAGTATTTTGGGCTCTTGCAAAACGATCGCAATTAATCCAATTGTAGTCAGGCATATCCATTACAAAGTACTTTTTTGCTTCAAAGTCTGGTATAATCTCCTTAAGTCTTTCAAGTGCCTCGTCCGGCGTGCTTTTAGCCAGGAACAGGGTAAATGCTGCTTCTGATCCAAACTCCTTGATGATTTCTTTGGAGTAAAGTTCCATAAACGGGCTATACGACTCGCACGACTGGAACAACCCCATGCAGTAGTTGCCTATCGCTTTTTTTCGTGATTTTGAGAAGAATGACCGAACCTGACACCAGAAAAAACCACAGAAAGGATTTCGTTTAACCCCAACACCAGCCGACTCCAATGCTGAACACCGGTATAACTCCTGTAAGGCAAGAGTAGGTTTGAAGAAGTCTAAATCTGAACGCTCCTGGGCAATCCATTCCACGTAGTTGTTGTTCTTGACCCCTGTAAACGTTTGGTAATCCTCATCTTCAATTGGAATGTATACGCGAATGTCATTGGCCTTTAGGTTAGGAACCAGCTGGCTGCCTTGGTAAGCTCTAATCCTGTACATGCCTGCTGATTCCAAAAGTTCTCCTGTGGAGTTTAGTTGAGTGGTTAATCCATGTTTTAAAGCATCCGAATGGTTTAAGCCTTGTGAAACACGGAGGTTTATTTGCCCTGGTTTAAAGTTATTTGCGCCAACGTACAGAATAGCGCCATTGTCAAGTTCGAAGCGTCCACCGCGGGCCCCGTCAACTGTCAATGTGCGTTCTGAAGAGGGGAGTTGATTGATGGACGACCATACGTCTTGTAGTTCATCTTCCTGGTCATCGTTGTTATCGTCTTGGCAGTTAAGTGTTAACTCTACTCGCCGGTTTAGTGCTTTAAGGGCACTTGTTCTACTGTCGTTAAGTAATCTGTTTTCTCCGTGATGTTGGGCCTCCTGGATAGTAATACAGGTGTACCGCTTTTCAAGGTAGTTCCGTACGGAGGTTAAACGCTTACGAGAAAGCTCTACGTTGTACGCGTCGGTTCCATCCGGATCTGTGTGGGCAGAGATTGAAATAGAACAAAACTTGCAATCTGCGTCTTTTAGAAGCACGTTTATGTTATCAGCTTGAAAAGGCGTTAGCTGATAACTATCTGAGTTAAATAAAACAGAGATTGTGTTCTGGCTAAAGGATTGAGTAGCACTAGCTAATAAAAGAACGCAGAAGGCAAGTTTGTTCATAGAATATAAAAGTGATATATGCTATTGACGGAAGCTTTGTCGGGAAGGTTGGGTCAAGCATGTTTTTTTTTATGTTTTTTATCAAGGGCGTTCTTGATGTCGGTCAGCCATGCATCCAATGGTTAAAACGAATTTGCAGTACACAAATTGTTTACGTTTATGAAAACCATTGTTTGCCCAGTCGACTTTTCAGAAACTGCAGAGAAGGCCGCACACTATGCGGCCCGGATTGCCAGAGAACTAGATGCCGAACTGATACTTGCCCACGCACAGCACGTGCCCTCAGTAGATGCTCAGGGAACCATAATGGCGGTAAAAGATCTGGTAGAGGAACAACAGGCAGTTGTTTCAAAAGACCTTGATGCTTTGGTAAGCCGACTTAACTCTTCCATTGGTGGGGCCATCAAAACCTGGCAAACCTTTGGTTTGGTGGTGGACATGATCAACGAGATGCTGGAACAGAAGTCAATCTATATGGTGATTATGGGTACTAAAGGTGCAACAAATGCCATAGACAGATGGATCGGAACCACATCAACGGATGTGATGAACAGATGTGATGTACCCATGATTATTGTGCCTGAGGGGTCTGAATTCGTTGGGTGGAAGAGAGTAGGGTACGCAACGGATTTCTCACAAGAAACCGATAATGGTATACTGGATGTTCAAGAACTGATTAAGCCGTTTGGAGCGACCTTATCGATTGTACACGTTTCCAATAAAACGGTCGATGCAGATGAAATGATGGCGGTGGTACGACACTTTGAACCCGAGGTTAATGTAGATACCATTACAGGATCAGACGTAGCCTTAGAGTTGAATGACTACGTGTGGAGCAACGACCTGCAGTTGTTAGCATTGAAACGTCACAAGCGTAATTTTTTTGAACGTCTTTTTCATAAAAGTGTGGCGCAAGAGATCGCCATATCGAGCCAAATGCCAATTTTAGTCTTATAACAGAAACACGAAATATAATTATGTCAGAAAAGTATTTAACCGAATTGCACAAAGAACACGTTGCCTGGTCAAAGAACCTTGGCTTCTATCGCGACGAGATCGAAACCTTTAAACACCGATTGGAAGAGATTATCGTTCGAAACACGAAGACAGAGGTTACCGCTCAGGTAGAGCATTTTCAGAACCAGTTTATCAGACAAAATGAAGTGATTGATGAATTGTTGCACGACATTAATGCAGAAGAAAGCCTGATTGTTAAGAATGCCATGGCAAATAACGTAGCAACGGATCGCAGAAAAGCTCCTGAGAATGAAGAGTTGGTTGACCGTATGAAGGTTTTT
>JAEPQQ010000128.1 GCA_017640445.1 Bacteroidia bacterium
TAGGCCATAAATTCGGTCTGATATCGTACCTGATAGTCACGATCACCTTGCATAACGAGACAACGTTGCCCGTCGAGCGAGTTGATGGTGGCAATCGGATCGTACTGCATCATAAACCGGTGGTACCACATGAGATTTTGCGATCCCAGTTCTTTTAGTTCGGTCACCTCAGTTGGCTCTCCTTCAATCAGTTTAACTTCTTCACGTGCCCGGTCCAACTTGTTTTGTTCCAATTCCGTAACCGTGCTATCCAGGTTGAAAAGGTATTCGTATTGCTCGGGAATAATCTTTTTGGCAATAAGTGGGCTTGCGTAAGCTCCGAGACTGTGCCCGATTACGTAAATCCTTGAAGAGTCAAGAAAGTTGTATGATCTGGCCATCTTCACAGCACTTAAAGCGTCGTATATAGCCTCATCATAAAGGGTAGAACTATCGAGGTGTCGTAGCGATTTCCCGTATACAAAACTCCGTTTGTCGTATCGGATGGATGCCACTCCATTGTTTGCCAAGCCATAAGCCAGGTCTCGGTAAACCTTGTTTGGCCCCGAGCTCCCGTCGCGGTCACTGGCACCCGACCCGTGTACCAATATGGCAACCGGACAGTTTTGGCAGTTGTTCGGCAACATCAGTTCACCTTCTAACTCAAATGTATCGGTTTTGATGGTGATTCGCTCCCTGCCGTACACCTTGTTTGTGGCCCATGCAGGAGGGGCATAATCAAGAGGGAGAAACGAGAACCCTACAATTTTGCCTTTATCCGATGTGGATAAGCTAAGGTTGAGGCCTATGTTTTCAAACGTAATAGGGATGGTAGAAATATGGAGTCCGTCTTTCTTACTGGTAGAAACCTTTCCAACCGACAGGAGTTTCCCGTTATTCGATTCCAGTTCTTCCCAAATATTGATAAACTTCTTTTTTGAGAAGAAGAGTTTAATCTTACCAGAGAATTTTTTGTGGACCTTTTTATACTTTTTGGCCAGAACCAGCTGGGCTACCTCTTGGGCCACAGGATCGGGTTCGTTTTGGGCGTTCGTAAGACTTGCTAATGAAATGAATAAAAAGGCCAGGATTCTAATCCGCATCGTATTTACGTAATAAAGTCACAAAGACGTTAAGGTCTTTAGGGTAATCGGCCGCTAAAGTATGTGTCTCTCCATTGAGTTCAAACTTTAAACTATAAGCATGAAGAGCTGTTCGACCAATCATAGGTCGTTCCTCTTTATCACGCCCCAGATTGTAACTTTTTTTGATGTCGCGCAGATAGGGTAGGTTGCCTCCATAGATACTGTCGTGGGCAATGGGTGCATTTTGGGAACCGAGGTGGATCCGAATTTGATGAAGCCTTCCGGTAACCGGCCTGCATTCAATCAGTGAGAAGTGTCGAAACGTCTCCAATACACTAAAATGGGTATTGGCGGGTTTGCCTCTATGCTTGTCTATTTTGGCTCTTCCACGAGAAGTGACGGCCAAAGGAAGGTCTACCCTTAGCTGTTGGAAATAATGCCTTCCCTCCGATACGGCGTGGTAAACTTTCTGAACGGTGCGGTTTTCGAACGACATAGCAATAGCCCGGTACGTCTCCGGATTTTTGGCAATTAGCAGGATGCCGGAAGTTTCCTTATCCAGTCGATGACACAACTGCGCTGTTTTACAGTACTTCTCCGCTAGCTGTTGTACGCTTATTGTGGATCCGAAACGATCGTGCAGGCTGGCAATGCCACTGGGTTTGTTGATGGCAATAAAGTCATCATTTTCGAAAACGATATAATGTTTTAACGGTTTGATCTTCATTTTAATCGTTCAATGAGGTCGGTTACCGTAAGTTTTTCCTGTTTACCGGTTGCCATGTTTTTCAATTGAACAACACCGTTAGCCATTTCGTCATCGCCAATTACCGCTACATAAGGGAAGTTACACTTGTGTGCATAGTCGAACTGTTTGTTGATTTTCTTGCGATCAGAATAAACAACCGACGCGATTCCCGCTTCTCGTAGTTTGTCTGCAAGATTAATTCCGTACAGCAATGCACTTTCATCGAAGTGGCAGAACAAAACCTTCGTTTCCTGTTCTACTTCTTTGAATAGGTCGGCCGCTAGCATGACGTCATAGATACGATCGAGCCCAAACGAAATACCCACACCCGATACATCTTTCAGACCGAAAATACCTGTTAAGTCATCGTACCGACCACCACCTGATACGCTTCCGATGCCTGAGCCTGGAATAGTCGCTTCGAAGATACACCCGGTATAATAGTCGAGACCACGAGCAAGGCTAAGATCAAGCTTTAATCGGATACCGGTTGAACGGATAAAACCCAAAACGGTAGATAGTTCCTCAATAGCAATGTCTTTTTCTTTGGAGTCTGTCAATATCTTTGACAATAGGTCTAGAGCCTGTTGGTCAAAGTCTACTTTATTCAGAAGTTGTTTGAGTGTTTCAACTCCGGAATGATCCATGCCTTTGGAAAGCAATTCATTTGAAACACCTTCCCAACCAATTTTGTCCAATTTGTCGATGGCCACGGTTAACGCAGTAAAACTTCCTTCAAAACCACATGTCTTAGCAATGGCTTCAAGGGCTTTTCTGTGATTTAACCGGAGTTCGTAATTACCAAGTCCAAGTGTTGAAAATACCTCATGGTAGATTTTGATAAAATCCGCTTCGCATAGGAGCGATTTCGTACCAATCACATCAGCATCGCATTGCCAGAACTCCCTGTATCGTCCTTTTTGCGGTCGATCAGCGCGCCAAACCGGTTGCATCTGGTACCTTCTGAACGGAAAGGTAATGTGCGTTTGGTTTTGTACAACATAGCGGGCAAAGGGTACGGTTAAGTCGTAACGAAGCCCCTTGCTGGCAACCGATGGAATAAGTTTGTTTGAATCTTTATTGTTCAAGGCCTCCTGATCTGCCTTAGCAAGAAAATCACCTGAGTCAAGAACTTTAAATAGCAATGTATCACCTTCGTCTCCATACTTACCGGTAAGGGTTGAAAGCTTTTCCATTGCTGGTGTTTCAATAGGGTCAAAGCCAAACTTTTTATAAACCGATTCAATCGTAGTGGTGATGAATTTACGACGCTTCATCACTTCGGGGGAGAAGTCTCGGGTTCCCTTGGGCAGAGCAGCTTTTTGCATGGCGCAAAAATAACGTATTGACTAGTTTAAATCAGTTGGTAGAGAGAGAAGTTCGTAGTAATTAGACACCTCTTGCTTAAGCCTTGTTTCCATGTTTTTGGCTCGATGGGAATTCTGTCCGATTACATCAGACAGGCAGTTTACGTCATTGTTTTTGTCGTGCAGGGTTTGAGCTTTGCCATGGTGAAAACCCATAACCCAGTGATCTCGTGTAATGTGATACCCATTGTTATCGTAGTGAACAACTCCGGTATTAGTCGAGTCGAATATGTTGTTTCCTAAAACCGGTACCCGGTTTGGGTATTTTACCAGGTCGAGAACTGTGGGGAAAATATCGAGGTGAGACACTTCCCTTGTTATCTTTTGCGCCGATAGGATGGAAGGCGCATACAACAATAGAGGGACAGCGTACTTGCCCGATGCTGTTCGGTAAGCATGCAATTGGTTCTGGGCACTGTGGTCGGCAGTGATAATGAAAATTGTGTTAGAGAACCAAGATTTGGTTTTGCATTTTTCAAGAAACCGATGCAAGGCATAGTCGGTATAACCAATACTCTTGTGAATGTCAAGATCTCCTTCCGGGAAGCGGTTTCGCAGTGAATCCGGCAGAGCATACGGATGGTGGCTGGAGAGCGTAAATATACCCGAAACAAATGGAGGTTTTTGATTGTCAATCACATCCAGAGCATAATCGAAATAAAGGTGGTCGTAAATTCCCCAGTTGCCGTCGTGCGTAGTTTTTGGGCCTGTATACTCATTTATACCATAGTAAGCCTCGAGGCCCTGATTGATGAGAAAGGTGCGGAACCCCATGGAGTTGTTATCCGTTCCATGAAAAAACGACGAAGAGTATCCAAGTTTGGCCAACTGGTTAAAAACCGAAGGTCTTTTTTTGGACGAGTAAGGTGAGTGGATAAATGAAGAGCCGGATAGTTTGGGTATTCCACTAAAAATTGCAGGAACAGCATCTACCGATTTAAGTCCGTTGGCATAGGCCCGGGTACAATTTACGGATTGTCCGAAGAGTTCGTTTAAGTGGGGCGTATAGTGCACCGCCATGTCTCCATTGAGTCCGGTATATTCTTTTCCAAAACTCTCCAGTATGATGAAGACAAAGTTGTATTTATGGATAGAGTCACCAGTATCCACCTCCGTTGAACGCAGGTTAGACAGAGTTGAATCAGCGAACCAGGGTTTGTTCATTGGGTTGGCCCAGGTTTCAAAAACGTACAAACCGGTATTAATTGACAAGGCGACTCCTTGTTCCGAAACATGTAAGCCTGCATCGGCCGAACGGATGGGGCGCGATCGGAAACCACCTCTGGCGAGAAAAAAGAACAGCAAAAACCACAACATGGTGCTGGTCAGTTCTTTGAGTCGGGTATGGCCCCGTTTGTTGAAATCTCTGCGTACCCAGTAAACATAAACCAGGCTGACAACCAAACCAGTAATCAGAGTGTGCCAATATTCAGAAATGTACTTCCAAAGCGAGACGTTATTGGAAGGCGTGAGTTGCCAGAAAATCTCCATCCCAATATGCTCCTTTAGAAATGCATAGTAGTGTGTGTCAATCAGACTGAGAAAAGTAAAGCTTAGTGCAACAACCCCAATGAGGATGGTTGGAGCCCAGGAACGACCGACAAGAAACCAGATAACAACTACGATTGCAGAGCAATAGAGTGTCGGTATCAGGTCGAGACGCGTTCCAAACCAAAAAGATGTGGCTAACTCATTTAGAGACAGGTGATTGAAGAAATCGAAGTTCAATGCGAAGAAGATCAAACGCAAACTCAAAAACAGAACCAACGTCTTCAGGAAGAGCCTTGGTAGCAAAGGAAACAGGGGTGTTTTGAGTGAGTTCCGAATTTTATTCAAAATGGTATTGAAAATGTGATTATACTATGAAAATATATGTTACCTTTGCAGTCCTTCAAAAATAGGTAAAGAGATGAAAGAGGGAATACATCCAGAAAATTACAGACTAGTCGTATTTAAAGATATGTCGAACGAGCACACCTTTATTACGAAGTCAACTGTTGATACGAAAGAAACAATCAAATGGGAAGATGGTAACGAATACCCATTGTACAAGTTGGAAATTTCGAATACGTCTCACCCGTTTTACACTGGTAAGATGAACTTTGTGGATTCGGCTGGTCGAATTGACAAGTTCAACAAACGTTACGGAAAAAAGAAATAAGTCGAAACCCGGTTTCGAAGCAAAGCTCTCTCCTCGAGGGCTTTGTTTGTTTTAAGCGGTTATCTCTACTTTTGACCTATGAATGTAATTCTGTTTGACGACGAATACGCGGACCATTTATTACCTCTTACCTTTACCCGACCAGTCTCTGAACTTCGGGTCGGCATCCTAACCTTAACGGAAAAGTGGTCTAAACGACTGGGTACAACAGTAAGTTATTCTACCAGAGATTATCTACAGAAGAAATACGAACTAAGGTTGGAACAAGACAACCTATGGGTCAACGGGGGTTGTTTGCCTACGCAGGAACTGATTGATCGGATTGTGCAACTTCAACCCGGTGAAAGCCTCAGAACGGACAATGATCGAATAATAGCCTCCCGTACCCAAAGCCTTGATACCCCTTCAAAACACGCTCAGGTTGAAGCGGACCTGATCACTTATCCTGAAGACATTTTTAGTAAGAATGGTAAGGAGATTGAGACTGACTTTGATTTACTTACCGAAGGGCGAACATCAAAACCTCTTTCTGGCACGAATACCATCATTGGCAACGGGCGAATATTTATTGAGGAGTCGGCAACCGTGGAAGGGGCAACGCTCAACGCAACCAATGGCTCTATTTATGTGGGTGAGGGTGCGGAAATAATGGAAGGTAGTATCGTTCGGGGCGGGCTTGCTATGTGTTCAAACTCCGTGTTGAAGCTTGGCTCAAAGATATATGGCCCAACCACAATCGGACCTTCTTCCAAGGTTGGGGGAGAGGTGAATAATTCGGTTATCATCGGTTACTCCAACAAGGGACATGACGGATTCCTGGGCAACAGTGTGCTGGGAGAGTGGTGTAACCTTGGCGCCGATACCAATAACTCCAACCTGAAGAATAACTATGCCGAAGTTCGGATCTGGGACTATACAGAAAGACGGTTCCGAAGAACGGGTAAGCAATTTTGTGGCCTCATCATGGGCGACCACAGTAAATGTGGAATTAACACCATGTTTAACACAGGCACGGTAGTGGGAGTTTCGTCCAACATTTTCGGATCGGGGTTCCCTCGAAACTACGTACCCTCCTTTGGATGGGGCGGTGCTTCGGGTTTTTCTACCTATCAACTAAAAAAAGCGTTTGAAACTGCTGAGTTGGTTATGCAACGGCGTAACAAGGAGCTCAACGAGGTTGAACGCGACATCCTCCAATCCATATTCGAAACAACCTCAGAGAATCGTTTCTGGGAAACAAAATAGCGTTTATAATGAGAAAAAGACTAGTAGCGGGTAACTGGAAAATGAACACCAATATGCAAGATGGGTATCGTTTGCTTAAAGATATCCTTGATGGTGTTAGGGAAAACGAATTACAATCATGCGATGTGCACGTTTATGCGCCGTTTACACACCTTAAGGTATTCAGTAATTCGCTTAACGGTAGCGGAATCCTATTGGGAGCGCAGAATTGTCATCATGAGGCTTCTGGAGCTTATACCGGTGAAGTTTCAGCTGAAATGCTGGCTTCTGTACCGGTTGGAGGTGTTTTGCTTGGACACTCTGAGCGACGTCAGTATTTTGGTGAAACCAACGAAGTGGTTGGTCAGAAGGTAAATCAGGCATTGGAAAACGGCCTACAGGTAATCTATTGTTTCGGTGAGACCCTGGAAGAGCGGGAAGCCAACACGCATTTCGATGTGGTAGAACGTCAGATTAAGGAAGGCCTTGGACACCTTACCGTTGAGCAATGGGATAACATAACGTTGGCGTATGAACCTGTTTGGGCCATTGGAACTGGCAAAACAGCTACTGCCGAACAAGCACAAGAGATCCATGCTTCTGCGCGAAATCTTCTTGGCTCAATGGTCAATAACGAAGTGGCTGAAAAAACTCGAATTCTGTACGGAGGTAGTGTTAAACCAAATAATGCTGGTGAGTTATTCGGCATGGCCGACATTGACGGAGGCTTGATTGGTGGAGCGGCACTCAATGCCGACAGTTTTAAGGGCATCATAACGGCCTGATTCCACTATACTATACACAAAGAATAACAGAAGCCTGGTTCAATAAGAGCCAGGCTTCTTTGTTTTACAGGGGATAAAAGACTTCCATCATTTTAGGCTGGTTTTTTGCCATACTATGAGTAGGACAATTAATTTTGAGCTTATGACTAGGAAGATTTACCCCATTTTTAAACTGTGTATTGGTTTAGTCTTAAGTGGCCTTCTGCTAGGCGGTTGTGCCACAGGAAAAAAGAGGTTCGAACAGGGCGATTACGACACGGCCACCTTGCAGGCTATCAAACGTCTGCGCAACAATCCAGATAGCAAAAAGGCGCGCAAGTACCTGCCTATGGCGTATGAACACGCTGTGGATTATCACCTCGACGTGATTGAGCAATTGAAGAACAATGGAGATCGGTTTAAGTACGACGAGATAGCGCATCACTACGACCGGTTGAACTACCTGTACAACGAGATTATACGATGTCCGGCGTGTGTTCGGATCATTGATAAACCCCGAATATTCCAAAAAGAGTATAACGAGTCAACCCTTGCTGCCTCTAAGGCTCATTTTGAAGCTGGCCTCGAAGAAATGGAGAAGGGAACTAAGGAAGCAGGAAGGCTGGCGTATGGCCATTTTCTTCGGGCGAAGAACTTTACGCCTAAATATGCTCAGATCGATCAATACCTGATTGATGCAAGACGACTGGGAACCATCCGTGTTCTTATAGAGGATATTCCTGTGCATTCAAGAAGGCTTGCGCTGACCAACGAGTTCTTCCAGAATCAAATTGTGGAACACGTGCGAGCCCTGAACTACACCTTTGTAGAGTTTTACAGAGAGGCTGAACTGGAAGGTTTAAACCTGCAACCCGACCAGGTGGTTGTAATGAAGTTTGATGACTTTGTGGTGGGGCAAACCCATTTCAAAGAAAAAACGCAAAGTGTAGAGCGCGATAGTGTTAAAATAGGTACCGTTGAGACCGAGAGCGGGGTTAAACCGGTATATGGAGTGGCAAAGGCAGAGATTACCATGTTTGAGAAAACACTAACCTCAAGCGGTCTGTTAGACTTTCAGATTGTTGATGCGTTGTCAGGAGCTACGCTCCAGCAGCGGAAACTGCCAGGTACTTTTGTGTGGCAAACCAACTGGGCAACCTACA
>JAEPQQ010000129.1 GCA_017640445.1 Bacteroidia bacterium
GTTGGTGTTCACTATCCTTTTGACGTCCTTTGCGGCGGTCTTTTGGGTATATCGATTGGCTATGCAATGGGATGGGCAAACCGATATACACTCTGCATGAGATCAGGCAAATTGATTTAGATACACGTTGAATTTCTGGTTTTACTTTATTCTTTTCTTCTTCCCCTTGTTGGGCGGTACCGTAGGGTTGATAATTCAAACTCAGAAAACGGAATACCTGAAGCTCTTTTTAGCATTTAGTGGGGCATTCTTGTTTTCCATGACGGCCATCAGTATAATTCCTGAGGTCTATTCTCACCACACCCACTTGAATGTAGGTTACTTCATACTGGCGGGGTTTTTCCTTCAAATCATAATCGATCTGTTTTCTCATGGCGTTGAACACGGACATCTTCACCACCACCATAGCGACAAAACTCCATACGGCATCTTTATTGCCCTGAGTTTACACGCTTTTCTTGAGGGAATGGCTGCTGGAAGTAATTTGTTTTCTGAAAACGTTCAATCCAATTTCGTTTTTGGCATTGCCATGCACGAAATACCGGCAGCGTTTGCGCTCATCACCATTCTGAAGGCCTCGAAGGTCAAGAAGAAATATGTGTATACCTGGTTGGTGGTATATGCATCTATGACGGTTTTAGGTGCTGTATCCAGTTCAGTTGCTCTCAACCTGTTTGATAGCCTTGAACACAACATGGTTTACCTGGTAGCCCTTGTTGTTGGAGTTTTTCTGCACATCTCCACAACCATCTTGTTTGAAAACACGGAAGATCACCGATTTAGCCGGTTCAAACTGGTTTCCATTGCCCTTGGAGTACTCATTGCTTTATTGAGTACATCGGTTCACATTCATTGAGTCTAACCCTCCACGTTGATCTTACCTATTCGGTGCTCACGTCTGGTTTTCAAGTAGATTACTGATCTGCCGTCATTCATCGTTCTGAACTTGCGGGGAACCGGTACAAAGTCAAGTTTTTCAAGCCTACCCATTGACTCAATCGTTTTTTCACCGTCAATATCTACGGTGGCATGTACAAGGTGGGATCTTCTCCAATCTTCGCGGTTCGACTGCTTGGTATATCCCAGATCAGGAACATTATTACCAGTTTCCACAAAGAAGAAATGCATCACATCTCCATGTACAATTAGGTTAAACCCGCTTAGGTAACCACCATCGTTAACGGAATACTGGACTTTCTGGATCTTCTCGTTCCATTCGATTTCTCCATCTTCGTCAAAACTTACCACAATGATGTCGTTGTAATAGTAGTGGTACGTGTAGGTAGTTCTACCGTTGGCATCGGTTGACGATGTTACGCGAACAAAGTACTGCTCGGCTACCATTACCAAACCTCCGTCTTCCTTTTCAACTAAATGGCGAACATCATATTCTGTAAATTCAACATCCTTTCCCTTGGACACCTTCTTTTTCACTTTTCTTTCCTGACGGTCGCTCATGCCCTCAGTAAAGAAGTCAAGGCCAAAATCAACTATGTTCTCGGTCAAAACATCCATGGACTCTTGTTCAATCTCAAGGTAAAACGCACCCGCGGCGTTTCTGGAGTTTTGGTTAGAGAACAAACCTGCACATAACAGGTCACCGTTGTCTTTTACGATATAATCTATCTCTGAAATGAACTTATCTGACAGGTTTAGTCCATACTCTTCCCTATGCGATCCTTCTTCCGTATAGGCAAGCAGTTTATATGTCGCTACCGGTTTCTTGCGTTCACGTTTGGATTTTTCCTTGTACAGTTTTCCAAGGATGTACACATTGCCATGATTGTCAACATCGTAATCCTGAACTGAAAAGCTCTTTTCGGTATAGGGTATGGTTAGTTTATCGTCCCAGATCACAGAAAAATCCTGATCCAACACAACAACACTCACCTCGTCTTTGGCATTTCGTGCACGTTTGAACGGTGTATTTGCAAACACCAATAGTTTTGTTGAATCGCGCGACCTGGAAATATCGAAGTTTCCAGAGTTTCGTTTCGAACTGTAGCTCATTCCAAAAATCTTCTCCGCTTCTTGAAGCGTGCTCAAATCTTCCTGAGACAAAATCACATAATACAGTGTATTGGTCTTCGCCTTTTTGTTTAGGGTAGAGTAAAATACAACCAAGCCTTCTCCAAAGGGCACAATACGCTCAATGAAACTTCTTTTAGGAACGATATCAGGAGTTAAAAGAACCGACTCGTCCTCTTCCATGTTTTCGTTGTACCGAACCAGGTAAGGCTTTTTCTTAATTGTATTACGGCTAAATACAACGTCATTGTCGCCGGTAATGAGATACGATAAATAATTTTTCTTACTCACAATCGGATCGCTTAGCTCTACGGTTACTCCATCTCCGCTAAATTCCTGAGCTAACCCTGTGTTCCAAAAACAAGTTATAAGAGTTATGGCTAATATTAGATTTCTTTTCATAGGGCAAGTATACATATTGACTCGTTATCTAAACGATTTGCAAAGAAAAATCGTACAAAGTTCCGAATGACATCAGAACAAATAGTGCTAATATTGAGGTTTAATTTTGTACCACATGAATCCGGAGTTAATACGCGTAAATAAGGCATACGAAAAACACATCGCCTTGATCCAGTTGAACCGTCCGAAGGAACTCAACGCACTCAACCTTCAGGTAATGGGTGAAATTCGAGACACCCTGATGGAACTGGATAATGACCCTGAAGTGCGGGTGATCATAATTACAGGCAACGAACGTGCTTTTGCCGCTGGCGCCGATATCAAACAAATGGCTGGTAAAGGAGCCATAGACATGCTTAAGATTGACCAGTTTAGTACCTGGGATCAGATACGTAAGACGAAAAAACCAATTATTGCGGCAGTAAGTGGCTTCGCCCTTGGTGGTGGTTGCGAATTGGTTATGACCTGTGATATGGTGGTTGCTGCCGAGTCGGCGCAGTTTGGACAGCCAGAAATCAAAATTGGTGTAATGCCAGGTGCAGGAGGCACTCAGCGTTTGCCCAGAGCGGTTGGAAAGGTGAAGGCAATGGAAATGGCACTCACTGGTAATTTCATATCGGCTGAGGAGGCTTTAAACTGGGGACTGATCAACAAAGTGGTGCCTAATGAGTCGTATCTATCAGAAGCTGTACGCCTTGCCAAGGATATTGCAAAACAGAGCCCTATTGCCGTTCAACTGGCAAAAGAAAGTGTGCTAAAGGCCTACGAAATGCCTTTACAAGAAGCACTTTCATTTGAAAGGAAGAACTTCTATATGTTGTTTGCAACTCAAGATCAAAAGGAAGGAATGGCCGCATTCGTTGAAAAACGTAAACCAAGTTTCAAAGGAGAATAGAGTCCATTGATTTCGCATAAGAACAATTTTCTGCAGTACGTTGCTCAGACCTCTGATGCACCTATTTCACTCGAAATTAAGAAGGCTGAGGGCATTTATCTGAAAACCACAGATGGCAAACGCTATATCGATCTTATATCGGGTATCGGTGTGAGCAATCTTGGGCACAGAAATCAACGTATTTCTCAGGCCATCAGAAAACAAGTAGGAAAATACCTGCACACCATGGTGTATGGAGAATACGTACAGGCCCCACAAGTTAAACTGGCCAAGCGGTTGGCAGACCTTTTGCCCGACCCTTTGGAAGCTACCTTCTTCGTTAACTCGGGTAGTGAGGCCATAGAGGGTGCCCTAAAGCTAGCGAAACGTTACACCGGAAAGACCGGTTTTGTGGCGATGAAAAATGCGTATCACGGCAGTAGCACTGGTGCACTAAGTCTTATGAGTGACGCGTACTACTCGAGTGCCTATCGACCACTGCTTCCTGGGATTCGGTATGCCGACTTCAACTCGATTGACTCGCTATCGTGTATAGATGGATCGACGGCTGGTGTGGTAATTGAAATTGTGCAAGGTGAAGCGGGTTACCTGGCCCCAGACCCAAACTTCCTGGAGGCAGTGAGACAAGCCTGTACCAAACATGGGGCGTTACTCATTGTTGACGAGATTCAAACGGGAATGGGCCGAACCGGTAGTTTGTTTGCATTTGAACAGTACAACCTTGTACCTGACATATTGTGTTTAGCCAAGGCCTTTGGAGGGGGAATGCCATTGGGTGCTTTTGTTTCAAGTAAATCAATAATGCACTCACTCAGCCACAATCCTGTTCTTGGACATATTAGCACTTTTGGAGGTCATCCTGTAAGCTGTGCTGCAGGATATGAGAACCTGCAGATTCTAAGCAAATCAGGGTTGATAAATAAAGTATCAGAGAAGGAAGCACTTTTTAGAAAACTGCTGGTCCATCCTAAGATTAAGCAAATCACTGGAAAAGGGTTGATGTTGGGGCTCGCCCTGGAATCCGAAGATGAGATGCATCAAATGGTGGCTCACTGCCTCCAGAATGGGATAATTATCGACTGGTTTCTATACGATCTGACCAAATTACGAATTGCCCCACCGTTGATTATCCGTGAAAATGAAATCAAAAAGGTTTGTAAGGTTCTCCTGGACGGCCTGAACAAACTCTGACTAGGCTCCTAAATCCAATCGAACACCAACCGTAAGCGGTGGCAGGTCATAGTCTACACGGTTCGTTGTTAAATCAGACAATCTGTAATCTGCGGTTATCGCGAACTTATTAAAACCAAAACGTGCGTGAACGGAGTAGTTCGCCGATTCGATAAATTTGAGTCCGGTTAGTTCCGTTTTCACATTCTTATAAAGAGCTGCATTATCAACCACTTCGGTTTTCGTTTCTTGTTTGGTATGAAAGATATACATTCCCGATACGCCTAACTCAAGGTAATTTCCAATACGGTTACCTCTTCGCCCGAAATTAAACCGGTTACTAAAGTCGAGATTTACATCATTGGCTCTGATTCTATTATATTTCATCACTTCAGAAACTTCAAATCGGTAAACCGTTACTCCGTAATTCGAGGAAAGAAGTACGCTGTATACATTGTTTAATCGTCGTTTGTAATAAGCGCCAAAAGTAAAGCGATCAGAAACGGGTTTAAGCTTCATAAAATCATGATCAATTTGACCAATTACCGCGCCAAGCCCCAAATACGTTCCAAAAAAGTTCTTCCTGTTGGGTCCATAATCCGAAATTACCGTATCTCTATTCACATCTTGTTCCAATTCAATTGTTTGTGCCTGACTGGTCAAACCAAGTACAATACTTCCGAACAATACAGCTATCTTTCTCATTTCTTTATTCTAATTATTTCACTTCAATTTCTTCCACATACCCTTTGTAAAACACCCGAAGTGTAAAAGGTTTAGCATAGTCCTTTTTTAATATAACTAAGGGCGACGGTGCTTCCGTAATGTAGTCGTCGTATACTCCTTTTTTGTCTGTCCAACTCGTAGCAGGATTGATTACGAAATACTTGTCCAGGTAGTTCTTTTTGTTCTCTACATGATAAAACACATAGTCTGGCCACTGGGTATAATGAACCGCTTCGCCGGAGGAAGATTCCAGGTTTGATGTATCCAGTCGCTCGACGGTAATTGACGTACCGGTTTCTTTAAGTTTAAAAGTAGGCTTCGGTGCAGACGGCCAGGTAAAGAAGTAATCGGCCTGAGGCACCCCATATCCATGAGCATAGTCAAAGTAAGGATACAGATCGCCCGACTTTTCAACCTCGTGAAACAACTTCATATTCGAAAACGCAGGTCTGCTCTGTAAAGCGCAGGCAACAAAACCAGCAACCAATGGGCCACTAAAGCTGGTACCCTGTGTCTGACTTATTCCCTTCGGACCGGACCCGATGACATGGCCATAGGCGGTAACATTTGGCTTTAAACGTTTATCCCAGGTAGGCCCAAACGAACTAAACGATGTGTGAATACCTGTCCACGGACTAATACCTCCAATCGACAATACGCTGTCGGCATCTGCCGGTGTACCAATGTTCTTCCAGTTGTCACTGCCTTCGTTACCCGCGGAGTTTACCACCACAATACCCTTGCGGGCAGCCATGTTTGCTGCTTTGGAAACCAGGCTGGTTTCACCATCCATGTCTTCTCTAAAATACCGATGAAATGTATACCCCAATGAACTGTTAATCACATCGGCACCGTTTTGATCGGCCCATTCTGCCGCGGCTAACCAATTCTCTTCTTCAGAATAAAATTCCGTCCATGTTTCGGTACGAGCAAGTAAAAACTCGGCTTCGGTTGCCAGCCCCATTTCTTGCCCTTTAATAATTCCCCCAACACAGCTCATTACAAAGGTTCCATGGGTATCCCAACCGTCCACTTCTTCTTTCTTCTTTACGAAGTTGTAGGTTTTAATAATGCGATTTGCCTTTCGGATATGTTCAAAGGCCGGGTTGGTTTTATACGACTTGAAGCCTACATCGAAAATGGCAATGCGAACACCTTGACCTTTTACCTTATTCTTCTTAAAGACGTAGCCATTCATGCGCTTTATCTGCGCATCGAGAAATTCCAGTTGATCTTCACTGGGTTCAAAACTACCCGTCTCCTCTCCGCTCTTCTCCATTCCGGCGCACCATGTGGCTCCCGGATTTACGGTCTTAACCGAGGTTACAAATTCTAACTTCCGGAGTTGAGCTTTTTGCTCTTCATTAGCCAAACAACACGCTGCGTTGAACCAACGACTCACAACTTTGGTTTCCCCAACAATGCCTTCTACAGCAGATACGTACGACTCATTTACAGGTATATCAGACACGTCATAGAGATCGATGCCGTGCTTAAGTCTGCGTTCAATGGCCTTTTGGTCAAAGAACGTATGAGGGTCAAAACCGGTTGCATCTTTATCCGAAAAGAACACCCAGACTTTGTCCTGAGCATATACTGAAAAGCTCACGCCTATGAGCAATAGCGTCACTAACTTCTTCATAACTTAAAACGAATTATCGCCGTCAATCAAGTCTCCAATGCCACCCAAAATACTGCCTTCACCTTTTCGTTGCCCTCCTACTCTAGGTGCGGCGGCAATTACTTTGTTGGCAAGACGGCTAAACGGCAAACTTTGCATCCAAACCGAACCGGGCCCCGTTAACGTGGCATAAAACATTCCTTCTCCTCCAAAAATGGTGTTTTTGATACCACCAACAAACTCAATGTCATACTCCACGTCTTTGGTAAACGCAACGATACATCCCGTGTCTATCTTAAGCCGCTCTCCTATTTTAAGGTCCCTCTTCACTATGGTTCCGCCGGCGTGAACAAATGCCATACCATCTCCTTCTAACTTTTGCATAATGAAGCCTTCACCACCAAAGAAACCGGTTCCCAGTCGCTTTTGAAATTCAATTCCAACTGAAACGCCTTTGGCTGCGCAGAGAAAAGCGTCTTTTTGGCAAATTATCCGACCGCCCATCTCGGAGAGATCCATTGGCACTATACGGCCTGGGTAAGGACTCGCAAATGCCACATGAGCTTTACCAACTCCTTGATGGGTGAATGCTGTCATAAACAACCGTTCGCCCGTTAAAACACGTTTACCAGCGTTCAGAAGTTTGTCAAAGAATGAGCTGGATTGTTTGGCTCCATCACCAAATATGGTCTCCATAACAATTACGTCATCCATAAACATAAAGCTTCCTGGTTCTGCAATTACGGCCTCATTGGGGTCTAGTTCGATCTCCACGAACTGCATTTCTTCACCTGAAATCTCGTAATCTATCTCGTGTGCATTCATGGATCGCAATATGCAAAAAAACGTTGGTTTAAAAGCCGCGGTAACGCCAAACGATGTTCTTTGTTCTATAAAGTATCAATAACGGCGCCTTACCTTCGGTTCGAAGATGCCTTGCTTCACCTTTTTCTTCTTACGCTTTTTATTTTTGTCGATGGTTCCTCCCGTGTAACTACCCTCGTGATAGGCCGGGCACGTTTTCGATCGGGACCTGCAACCCGAAGCGCCAACGGTCATTAACAGCGCGATTGCGAATAACCCAATGATTTTCAATTTTTTAGAATCACGCACCGTTAATAAAATTGGTATTTTTTTGACAGAATAAGTTCTTTTCTTTGTGGTTGAACAAAAGTAAGGAAAATGCGAAACTGGCTTGGGTGGTTAACTTTTGGTGTCCTGTTATTCGGGACACAGCTCCAGGGTTCCGGTCAAACGGTCAAGGTAGTGGATATGGATGGGTATGGCATTGAGAATGCTGTGCTCCATGTTTACACTCAGGCCTCATCAAGCCCGGAATACTCCAATTCCAGCGGCAACGTTGATATATCCAAACATCCAAACTTCGACTCGATAGTCGTTGAACATCTGTCGTATGCCCCGGTTCGGCTATCCAACGA
>JAEPQQ010000012.1:0-13202 GCA_017640445.1 Bacteroidia bacterium
AGCCATTGTGAATAACCTGATTTAATCAGGTTTTACTCTTTCGGAAGTAGTGACTAAGAAGTGACGAGGCCTATACCTCTCGATCCATATCCCAGTTTTCGAGGTATTCGGCAACGCGTTTAACGAACATACCTCCCAAAGCCCCGTCCACAACACGGTGGTCGTAACTATGCGACAAATACATAAAGTGACGAATACCAATCATATCACCATATTTCGTTTCAATCACTGCTGGTTTTTTAACGATTGCCCCGGTAGCCAGAATGGCCACCTGTGGCTGGTTGATGATGGGTGTACCCATTAAATTACCAAAGGTTCCAACGTTGGTGATGGTATACGTACCTCCCTGGATTTCATCGGGTTTCAACGCATTGTTTCTTGCCCGACCTGCCAGGTCGTTCACCTCACGTGCTAACCCAACCAGGTTTTTCGTATCGGCATTTTTAATTACCGGAACAATCAGGTTACCACTAGGAAGAGCTGCTGCCATTCCGACGTTAATCGCCTTTCGCTTGATGATATTGTCTCCGTCAACCTCAACATTAATCAACGGGAAGTCCTTGATTGCTTTAACCACCGCCTCAATAAACAACGGTGTAAATGTTAGTTTTTCACCTTCTCGTTTTTGGAACTCCGCCTTCTTGGCATTTCTCCAATTTACCAGATTGGTTACATCGGCCTCTACAAAGGAGGATACATGTGGGGACACCTGCTTCGACTTAACCATGTGGTCAGCAATGAGCTTACGCATACGATCCATGGCAATAACCTCGTCTCCGGCATTAAGTGAAACACTTGGCTTAACCGTTTCGGTGGTAGAGGCTTGCACCGTGGGTGCGGAAGGTGTAGCGGGTACAACGGCTGGTTCGGTTGCAGGAACTCCATTTTTGACATAGGCAAGTATGTCGCGTTTGGTTACCCGACCGTCTTTGCCAGAACCTGGAATGGCTTCGAGTTGTGCCATTGAAATACCTTCTTTGCGAGCAATATTCATTACCAGCGGAGAATAAAAGCGATCTCCTGTATTTGTAATCGGCGCTGCAGTAGCAGCAGCTTCTTCAACCGATTTGGTTATGGTTTCAACCGGTGTGGCCTCCACTTTCGCCGCCGCCTGCTCAACAGTCTCTGGTTGAGGTTCTGACGACGCTGCCTCAGTTTCGATAATGGCAACCGGGCTTCCCACCTGAACCACATCTCCTTCTCCACAAAGGAGTTTACTTAGTACGCCAGCTTCCGGAGTTGGTACTTCTGAGTCTACTTTATCGGTCGCAACCTCTAAAACAGCCTCATCAGCTTCTACTCGGTCACCTTCGTTCTTAAGCCATCGGATCACCGTAGCCTCTGAAATACTCTCGCCCATCTTGGGCATTATTAATTCAAATTTTGCCATTTATCTTCAACTGAATTGGTTCAAAAACCGCCGTTTTTGAGTGGTGCAAAGAAACAACTTTTATCCGTCAACTTCAAGCTATCCTATTCTCTGGAATTCATCTCCGCTTTACATGGGTGGTTCCAACAAGTTTCTATTTGCTTGTGTCCATTTTTTTAACTCAGTGGGTAATAAATATTCACAAAACAAAACGTCCTTGGGTAACTAAATCCTATACTTGTATTATAGAATACGCTACATGTTGAATAAAGTTTTTGTCATTGAAGATAATGTGATGTACGCCATGGCTATGAAACAGGCACTGGCAGATGAGAATTATGAGATTGAGGTCTTCCACAACGGTCAGGACTTTCTTGACCAACTCAGTCAAAAACCCGATGTTGTGACAATTGACTACATGCTGCCCGACATGAGCGGTATGGATATATTAAAGAAGATTCAGGAATTTGACCCCGAAATTCAGACCATTTTTCTATCGGGTCAAGAAGACGTGAACAAGGTTGTTGAAGCCTATAAAAATGGAGTTAAGAGCTACATTGTCAAAAACGACAACGCTCTGGTGGAACTTCAACAGTCTATCAAGAATTGCTTAAGTACAGTTTCCCTGAAAAAGGAGGTTGCTCTTCTTAATGAGGAGATCACCGATCGAAACAAGTACGCTAAAATCATTGGACAGAGTAACGCGATGATGCGCGTTCTAAAACTCATACAACGGGTAGAAAAAACCGACACACTGGTAATGATTACGGGTGATAGTGGAACAGGTAAAGAGTTAATTGCCGAAGCCATACATACCAACAGCAACCGAAGAAGAAAACCCTATGTAGCCATAAACATAGCGGCCATACCTGCCAATCTGCTGGAGGATGAACTCTTCGGACACGAACGAGGAGCCTTTACGGGTGCTTCAGGCAAACGGAAAGGACGATTCGAAGAAGCAAATGGAGGTACCATCTTTTTAGACGAGATCGGAGAAATGGATATCCAGCTTCAAACCAAGTTGTTGCGGGTGTTACAGGAAAAAGTAGTAACTCGTCTCGGTAGTAATAAAAACATCAAGCTTGACGTGCGCATTATAGCAGCGACCAACAGAAACCTGGGAGAACAGGTTAAGCTTGGAAACTTTCGGGAAGACCTGTATTACCGTATTCAGGGCTTTCTCATTCACCTACCTCCGTTAAGAGACCGTGGAGGTGATGTACTGCTGTTGGCCGAAAAGTTCTTACAGGTGTACTGCGACAAACATGGATTGAAGCACAAAACCATTGGGGAGTCAGCCAAAGAGGCTCTGTTAAATCATCCGTTCCCAGGAAATGTTCGGGAATTAATTGCGCTCATGGAGCGCTGTGTATTGATGTCGGATGGCGATGTAATTGAAGCTTCTGACCTCATTTTCTCTGATGTAATCTGATAAGGACTCGACACTAAATTATTTGGATTCATTCTAAATAATTTAACATTTTTATCAATTTTCCCAATTGTAGAATTTTTTGTCTACTTTTGAAATCCGATTCGGTGTATTCCGAAGGGACTATTATTACTACTACTACTTAAAATTGATGAAATGGAACTTCAAAGTGAACCCCGTCTTGGGCTTGAATTTAAGCTGCATCAGGTTGTTCTAATTACTACCGTTCTTGCAATACTTACTTCACTCGTTATTTTTCTTTATTCAAATCTCGGCTCTTCGTCAGATACGTATGCTGGTGTTCAATCCATTACCTACACCTCTTTACAAGATGGTGACTGGGATCAGAACAGCACGTGGGACAACGGAGTTCCTCCGGGTAGCAGCTCAGACATCATTGTAATCAAGCATAAAGTATCTCTTAAATCCAATACCGCTGTATTGGGTAAGATTACCGTTGATTCTACAGGTGAAATAACAGGCAGTTACGAACTCAAACTAGGTTATGGAGGTGTAGCGGTTGGTGAACTATACAACCACGGCACGGTTGAAATTACCAAACTTAAGATCAAAGACAACAATTCCTCAACTCCGGTACTTGGAGGACTTCCTGTAGTGCACAATTATGGATATATAAATGCCACTTATGAGTTACACATTGGCACCAATGATGGCCATGGCTCGTTGTTCAACTACGCAGGTGGTAGCATTGAAACTCCTAAGGTTCACCTCGACAACTACCTATGGACCCAAGGTTCGTTTGTTGTAAGTGGAGAAATCAAAAATCATGGAGGTACCATCGAAGGTTGCGGAAGTATAACCGCCGACCGAATCAGATTAGAGGAAAACTCGAACAGACCCGGCACCCTGGGTTGCATCGATATTTGTAACGGCTCAAACACACCTCCAATTGAAATAAAAGACGCGCCCTCTTCTGTGGGAACTACCATATCCTCAGCGTACGTATATAGCACTACCACAACCAATGGTGCAGAAAACGCAAAAATTGACGCAGACAGCACAGGTATTTGTGGAATAAATGAGTCGGGTTCGGCTGTTACATTGCCAGTTGACCTAATCTACTTTAATGCCAGCAAACAAGGATCAACCATCCAACTTCAGTGGACCACGGCGTCCGAAGAAAACAACAGTCACTTTGTGATCGAACGGAGCTTGACTGCGGGCTCATTTGAGGAGATTGGTCGAGAAGCGGGAAATGGCAACTCCCAAACTACAATCAAGTACTCGTACTACGATGAGGTTAATAATCACCGCGGCCCAATATACTACCGTCTTAAACAGGTAGATTTTAACGGTGAGTTCGAATACAGCCCTGTGGTATTTATCCAACAAGAAGGCATTACGAATGCACAAGCCTACCCTAATCCGGCAAATGACGTTGTTAACATAACCAAAACCGGTTACCAGTTTACGGCTACCTTGATGGACCATTCGGGCGTGCCGATTGAGATCAAAAAAGACAATGAAGACATGTGCCAGTTTAAAACCGGACCTATACCCAACGGACATTATGTGGTACAGGTAACGAGCCGGACTGGTAAAGAGAACATTAAAGTGGTGGTAAAACACTAAACATCCCTATACGTCTATAACTACTTTTACATAAAACTACTTAACAATTGATGACATGGAACTAAGAAATGAACCCAAGATCGGATTGGAATTTCGACTACAGAAAGTAGTCGTTGTGGCCTCCATAATGGCTGTTCTGATCACCGTAAGCGTTTTCGTTTACACAAACTTATCGTCTCGTTCAGACACCTATGCAGGTGTACAGAGTACCTCAAACACCATTACTGGAAACGTTTTCTGTGATTTGAACCAGGATGGTTCTCAGGCCAATTTTGAAGATGACCTGAGCGGTGTAAAGTTGTGGCTTTACAGCGACACCGACGGCGACGGAGTAATTGACAACGGTGAAACGATTATCGATTCCACCACTACCAATTCTTCTGGAGAATATAGCTTCACACCCTCTTATTCCTCGGGAGCCGGATCTATCACCGTTAAGGTTAGCTCGGATAACGACGACGCCGACGAAAAAGGAAACGGCGATGTAAAACGCGGTTCGAACTATCTGCGTATGAACAACCGAATCATGGCATTTCACTTTAAGAATGTAGCCATTCCTCAAGGAACTACTATATCAACTGCATCGGTTACCATGAATGCATGGTCGTCGAACAGCAGCAGCGTAACCGTACAAATCTACGCGGATGACGTTGATGACAGTGATGCCATCAGTTCGAGTGATGACGACATATCCGACAGAACTCCTACCTCGGAAAAAGAAGACTGGACCTTCTCCACCTGGAGTTATGACGTTGATTACGCAACACCCGATATCGCTGATGTAATTCAGGAAATCGTAAACAGAAGCGGATGGCAATCGGGCAACGACATTACCATCATATTTAAGAAAAACGGATCATCAGGTGCCACAAAAAAGGTAACGGCCAGAGATTACGACTCGTATTATGCTCCAAAGCTAAACATCAGTTATTCTACTGGTTCAGGCTCCAGCTCAAATACAAACAACTACATCGTAAAAGTTGACTCTTCTCTTTATTCTGGGGCTACCATGACTACTCCATACACACAAGCCGCTGCATTCTCTTCATCGGGGAACACCGACTCTGGAAATGACTTTGGTTTGGCTAACGCTTGCGGTAAAAAAGGAAAAAACCTGATTCGCGGAAAAATGTTCAACGACGCTAACAAAAATGGTGCGAAAGACAACGGAGAAGGCGCAGGAAGCAATGTAAAAGTTTACCTACACCAGGATACCGATGGAAGTGGAACACTAAACAACGGTGACAACTGTGTAGACAGTACAACTTCAAACAGTGCGGGAATGTACAAGTTTGTTGTGGATTACTCCGATGCATCTGCTTCTACCACTACCTTCGAAAAGCGAATCTCAAGTAATGGTTACGATGCCGAGGAAAAAGGAAACGGTGATATGTCGATTAACGACGATGATCTTGACCTAAATGAGTACACCGTTGGACTGTTCTACAACAATGTAACCATTCCTCAAGGAGCTACCATTACATCGGCGTATGTACGCTTCCGTGCTGAAGATCACTCCTCAAGCACCGCCGGTTCTGTTAAAATTTATGGAGAAGACGTTGACGACGCAGATTCTTATTCGTACAACGACGATGACATCACCGACCGAACCAAAACATCGAACTACGAAACCTGGAGTATGCCAAAGTTTACCAAAAACCAGTATTACAATTCAGAAGATGTTTCGAGTGTTATTCAGGAAATCGTTAACCGAAGTGGTTGGTCTTCAGGAAACGACTTAAGTTTGATTTTTGTTCCAAACGGTGGAGAAGATCGAGATGCCATCTCACGTGATGAGTCCTCTTCTTCAGCGCCAAAACTCGTAATTACATACTCTACTGCTTCGGCCAATTCCAACAAATACATCTTGGAAATTGACTCTGCATCCAACACCAATGTTGAGCAAGTTACAACCACCAATACGGTAGCCGTTAGCTTCGACAACTCAGGAAACCAGTCGACAGAGGTTGAGTCGGGTGTTTACGACCCAAGTACGTTACCGGTAGACTTGATCTACTTTGATGCGAATTACTCGAATGGTCAAACCGAATTGGTTTGGGCCACTTCTATGGAGGAAAACAACAGTCACTTCGAAATAGAGAGAAGTGTAGATGGAAGAGAATTCGAACGTATTGGAGAAGAACCAGGCAATGGCAACTCTCAGAACATCATAGAATACTCGTATTACGACCAGGATGTACCTGATCAGGGAGATCCGATCTACTATCGATTTAAACAAGTGGATTACGACGGAGGCTTTGAATACAGTCCTGTGGTTTATGTAAGAGCCGGAGAAGAAAAGATGTCTAACATCTACCCGAACCCTGCTAATAGCTTTATTAATGTGTCAAAGAACGGATATAGGTTTACTGCACGACTGATCGATCAGTCGGGTAACACGGTAGACATAAGAGAGATGGAGATGAATAATACCCAGTTTAACGTTAGTTCCATTCCAAACGGATTCTACATTGTGGAAGTACTAAGCAGACAGGGTACCGAAAGTTTTAAAGTGCTTGTTAAGCATTAATATGTAAGTTTAGTTTTATCAATAAAGTTATGCCGACTCCAAAAGGGTCGGCATTCTTTATTGTATTACCTAATCATGAAAAAAAATCTCCGAAATGGATGTGCCCCTTAAGAAAAGTAAAGCCAGTTCCCACCTTGGAGAACCGGCTCACTTGTTCGTAGCACTTTATCTGTTGATTTTAGCCGAAGTCTAAATCTCAACTTCATTAAGTTAGTCTGGAGAGTTGCAAAAGGGTTGCATGAAAAATTATCTTTTTTTTGAAAAAAAAATTAACTCCCTGATTTAAAAGGATTTAATTAAGTTTGTTGTGTTCATTTATGTTATCGCGTAACACATTCTTTCGGGTTGCACCGGCCTTTGCCCTGCTCTTAACAATGAGGGTAAGTGCAAAACCACCAGAGAAACGAAGCATCTTTGAGCGCATCGAGAATTCTGCCTTGTTTAATGCAGCTTCAAGGTGGGCTGTAAAAGAGTATTCCAAAGGTTTGTTGAAGGTGGAGGATTACAATCTCACTTCAGAACGCGGAAAGCAAAACATCATGCAGGAGCATAGTGTGGCAACCATTGGTGTTATCTTATATGAGTTTGCCACAGGCAGTGGTCCTTCGTCGCGTTATTTTGACGAAACTTCCCTGTTTACACAACAGGTTAAACAATCTCCAGGTATTGAGTGGATGGTTTCGAAATACGCTGCACAATATAATAGCGACAGTTTGGTTCACATAAGTCGTGATCTAAACCAGTATAATGTGAGATACCAGTTTAGTCCAATGTTGGTTCCGGTTAGAACAAATACCTGGTTGTTTAGCATTCAGGAACACCTGAAAACGTTGGAATACAAAAACCTAAGCCAAATACTGTTGGGTAGTTTTAATGCCGACATTCTGTATGTCGATGATCAAACTATTCAGGTGCATTTATGGAACCGTACCTCAAAGAAATCATTGTTCGGCGGTTTTGGGAGACGTTTACAACGACCATTGCTGTTAGGAACGGTTAAGCAACACATCGTGTTTGAGCTTTCAATTGCAGAGATCAATTCCATACTAAAAAAGTAAGGCACAAAAAAAACACCCATCAGAGATGAGTGTTTTTCGTTATTCAATATTATTTGTTATTCGCTTACGGCTTCAACGCTCACGAACGAACGGTTATTCTTACCTTTCTTGAACATTACAACTCCATCGGTAAGAGCAAACAAGGTGTGATCTTTTCCCATTCCCACGTTATCACCTGGGTGGTGTTTCGTACCTCGTTGTCTAACGATGATGTTACCTGCAATCGCAGCCTGGCCGCCAAAAATCTTAACGCCAAGTCGTTTACTATGCGACTCTCTTCCGTTTTTAGAACTACCAGCTCCTTTTTTGTGTGCCATTGTATTATCCTTTTATAGATTCGATTTGAATTTTGGTGTAATCTTGTCTGTGGCCATTCTTAACTCGATAGCCTTTTCTACGCTTTTTCTTAAAGACGATCACCTTGTCGCCCTTCACGTGCTCCATCACCTTAGCAGAAACAGAAGCTCCCTTTACAGAAGGCGTTCCAACTTTCGCCTTTCCATCATTATCAACAAGAAGTACCTTGTCAAATTTCAACGAGTCACCTGCTTCATTCTGAAGCTTGTTAACGAACAATTCCTGCTCGTTCTCAACCTTATATTGCTTTCCAGCTATTTCTACTATCGCAAACATCGATTTTATTTTGGGCTGCAAAAGTACGCCTATTTTTTAATTTTATAAACCAACTGAGTGAGTTTTTACACATTAGAACACATAATCGTCTTCATCCGGGGTAATGTTGGTGATATCGTTGTTCATTTTCGACTCATATGTAACGCTTCCTCCTTCTCCTTCAAAGTCGCCAAACTCCTCTATATCCTCAAACTTCGCAAACTCGTGACGGAACCTAATTCGACACTTTCCGGTACTACCGTGACGGTGCTTAGCAATGATAAAATCAGCGAGCCCGGTCAGGTCATTCCCTTCCGCATCCTGCGTAAAACCATAGTAATCGGCACGATACAAAAAGCCCACCATATCGGCATCCTGCTCAATAGAACCAGATTCCCGAAGGTCGGAAAGAATCGGAATTTTATCTTGTCGTTGTTCCACTGCACGGCTTAACTGTGCCAGTGCAATCACCGGTATGTCCAATTCTTTGGCCAATGACTTCAACGATCTTGATATGTAGCTAATCTCCTGTTCACGGTTTCCTTTAGCATTTCCCTCATCACCTCTCATCAACTGAAGGTAATCGATAATAATCATCTCGATCCCTTTGTTTGACTTCAATCGTCGCGCTTTTGCCCGAAGGTCGAAAATACTTAGCTGTGGCGTGTCGTCGATATAAATAGGAGCATCACTCAGGTTCTGAATTCGGGCGTTTAACTGCTCCCATTCATAATCTGCCAGCTTACCGCTTCTAAATTTTTCACCAGGTAGTTCACTTTCTCCAGATATCAAACGCGTTACCAACTGAAGCGACGACATCTCCAAAGAAAAGATCGCAACCGGTTTCTTATGATCTACTGCAGCATTTCTGGCAACACTTAATACGAATGCCGTCTTTCCCATACCGGGTCGACCAGCCAGAATAAGTAAATCCGATTTCTGCCATCCATTTGTTACTCGGTCGATGCTTGTAAAGCCAGAAGGGATTCCCGTAAGCCCGGAACCTTGATCCTTCATCGCTTCCATTTGTTTAATCGCTTTGTGAATCAGGTCATCAATGGAATCGTAATTCTTTTTGATGGTGTCGTTTTTGATTGCATAAAGCTTCTTTTCCGCATCATCAAGCAATGCGAAAGCATCCGTGGTATCTTCAAACGCATCCTTACCTATAATACCAGAAACCCGAATCAACTCGCGTTGAATGTATTTCTGGAGCAATATTTTAGCGTGAAACTCAAGGTTAGCGGAAGAAGCCACTTTGTTGGTGAGCTGCGTAATGTAATAGGCTCCACCAGCTACTTCCAACTCACCCGATTTACGAAGAGCCTCGGTAACCGTCAAGAGATCAACAGGCTCTCCTTCGTCAAAAAGACGTTTAATAGCCAAAAAGATAATCTGATGCGAATCGTGGTAAAACACCTCTGAGATTAACACATCAAGAACCCGCGTTGGTGCATCCTTTTCCAGTAGCATGGCCCCAAGCACGGCCTCTTCAAGCTCCAATGCCTGAGGCGGTTTACGACCTCCTAAACTTGCCTCCTCTGAAAGGACAAGCCCCTTTCGCTCAATTCTCTTCTTTGTATCCTTGTTAAGTGCCATCTCTACCCCGCTCAATTTTGAGTGCAACGAATTTAGAATTATTTACTTCTATATGATACGAAAAATTGCAATGCAGTCGTACTCTTCGTATCTTACATGTTGATAATTCGGGAATAACTTATTCCTGCCATCGTTAACTGCCTGATACTAAATGAACGCAATCCACAACGAGACTTTTTTAACGTCAAAATGTCGGGTACAACGTTGATATTTTTACGAATCGGGCTGCCAGGTCATCCACTTTACTAGTCATATTGGGACTTCGTGGATGTTCCGATGGATTAGGCACACAAATTGCAACTATATTTGTTAGATATACATTCTACGTTATATATACTATGGAAGCAAAGTTTTCACCAAGAGTAAAAGAAGTAATACAGTTCAGTCGGGAAGAGGCTATCCGCCTTGGACACGGCTATATTGGAACTGAGCATCTTCTTTTAGGGATTATCAGAGAGGGAGAAGGAAAAGCCTTGTTGCATTTAAAAGGCATGGGCATTGACTTGCTACGACTGAAGAAGTCAATTGAAGACAGCATTCGAGATACAGCGTCCAAAAGCACAAATTTGGGCAACATACCATTGACCAAACAAGCTGAGAAAGCCTTAAAGATTACTTACCTCGAAGCAAAGATTTTTAAAGCGGATATCATCGGCACCGAACACCTGCTGTTGTCTATTCTTCGCGAAGAAGACAACATTGCAAGCTCGATGTTGCACCAATACGGTGTTGACTACGACGTGTTCAAAGGAGCTATCGAAAGCAACAATCCTGACATAAAGGCAGAAATGTCAACCGACTCTCCTGAAGATTTTTACAAAGAAGAAAAAAAATCAACCGAGGCCAAAAAGGTTAAAGGCAAGTCCAAAACACCTGTATTGGATAACTTCGGACGTGACCTTACCAAGTTGGCCGAACAAGATAAACTTGATCCAATTGTTGGTCGTGAAAAGGAAATTGAGCGTGTTAGCCAAATTTTGAGCCGTAGAAAGAAAAACAATCCAGTACTCATTGGAGAACCGGGTGTTGGTAAAACGGCAATTGCAGAAGGGCTTGCGTTGCGTATAGTTCAACGGAAAGTTTCGCGCGTGTTGTTTAACAAACGGGTGGTAACCCTTGATCTTGCCTCGTTGGTTGCAGGTACCAAGTACCGTGGTCAGTTCGAAGAGCGAATGAAGGCCGTTATGAATGAATTGGAGAAGTCGAAGGATGTGATCCTGTTCATTGATGAAATTCACACCATTGTTGGAGCGGGTGGTGCCTCGGGTAGCCTCGATGCTTCCAACATGTTTAAACCTGCGCTAGCGCGCGGCGAAGTACAATGCGTTGGAGCTACCACGCCAGACGAAACCGTTCAAATTCTTCAGAACATTAAAACCAAGTACGAGGACCATCACGCTGTTACCTATACAGACGAAGCATTGGAAGCAGCTGTGAACCTCAGTGTACGATACATCACCGACCGTCATCTGCCCGATAAGGCAATTGACATTCTGGATGAAGTAGGTGCTCGTGTTCACCTGTCAAACATCCACGTACCTCAGGAGATTCTTGATCTTGAAGAAAAGATCGAGGAAATTAAAGAGGAAAAGAACCGGGTGGTTAAGAGTCAGCGTTACGAGGAAGCGGCTAAACTCCGAGACAAGGAGAAGACACTACTTGAGCAACTGGACATTGCCAAAGTGAGCTGGGAAGAAGATACTAAGTCGCAACGCTATGTTGTATCCGATCAGGATGTGGCTGAAGTAGTGGCGATGATCACAGGTGTGCCTACCAAACGCATCGCCAAAAGCGAAGGCAGCCGACTGTTATCAATGGGCGACGACCTGAAAAAATCAGTTGTTGGCCAGGATGACGCGATAAACAAACTTACGAAAGCAATTCAGCGTACCCGCGCTGGTCTTAAGGATCCGAATAAACCAATTGGTTCATTTATCTTCCTTGGCCCTACCGGTGTTGGTAAAACAGAAATGGCCAAAGCACTGGCACAATATCTCTTCGATAACCGAGATGCACTGGTGCGAATCGACATGAGTGAATACATGGAGAAGTTTGCTGTTAGCCGTTTGGTTGGAGCCCCTCCTGGTTACGTTGGGTATGAAGAAGGCGGACTTCTAACCGAAAAGGTTCGAAGAAAGCCCTATTCCGTTGTATTGTTCGACGAGATTGAAAAAGCACACCCTGATGTGTTTAACATGATGCTTCAAATACTTGACGAAGGATTCCTTACGGACAGTCTTGGTCGTAGAATTGACTTTAGAAACACCATCATTATCATGACATCAAACATTGGCTCCCGTCAGTTGAAAGACTTCGGTACCGGTGTTGGTTTCTCAACGTCTACCAAAATTGAAGCAATTGGGAAAGAATCGAAAGGCGTAATTGAAAACGCTCTTAAGAAATTCTTCTCCCCTGAGTTCCTGAATCGTATCGACGATGTGATCATATTCAATAACCTTTCGAAGGAGCACATTGCACAGATTCTTGAGATCAACGTTGTGAAACTCCTAAGTAGAATAGAAAACGTTGGCTTCAATATCAAGCTTTCGAAGCCTGCAAAGGAATTCCTGGCTGAAAAGGGGTACGACAAAGACTTTGGTGCCCGCCCGCTTAACCGAGCGATTCAGAAGTATCTCGAAGACCCGTTAGCGGAAGAAATCCTAAAACAGGAAATAACCGAAGGTGATGTTATAAAGGTAGATCTGGATAAGGCAAAGAACGTGCTGAAGTTCACCTACCCGAAAAAGACACCAGCTAAAAAGAAAGATGCCTAAGCATTCATCTATTAAGAACTAAATACGAAGCCCGAATCAGTTGATTCGGGCTTTTTTTGTTTTAATCTATTCGTTTACCAAAACGGTCGACAATTTCATTGTACAACACCTGGTTTTCAAATTCTAATCGAGTAATGTGCCTTGAACGCCCTTTGGGGTCCAACGGTGTCCAATGGTCGGCATAATACAATACCACCGACTTACCATTGAGTTGTTTCTGAAGATCCGACAGATCGAG
>JAEPQQ010000012.1:13212-38084 GCA_017640445.1 Bacteroidia bacterium
CGAGTCCGGATTCAATGCCGCGGTTGATGTAGTAATGTGTTGGGTCGTCTTTCAACCGAAAGCCTATGTCGAAGTTTCCCACTTCCATTAGTGCGGTTACTTCGCCCTCTACCCTATTACATCCATCCCATGTAGGATTCACAATGGGCCGAAGGGCCAACACCAAAAAAGCCAATACCAATACCAGCGGTATCCGCCAAATAAGTTTCTTGAATTTCATTTTAATCATTTTACGTACAAACGAAAAACGATCGGTGCATCAATTTTAGTGCGGAAACAAGGTGCGTAGTATTCGTACATCGGCTAGCGCTTCTTTTTGAATACGGCTTACATACTCAGCCGCATTGGGTGCACCACAATCATGCGAATTTTGATAGACGATTGAGTCATTCACAAAGTAAGAATCTTCGTATAACACTTCGTTACCCGATTCAATTTCTACGAACTCCAGTGATGTGTCTTGATAGGTCCGATCTTCCGGATAGATATATTCTTCCTGTCGACTTGCATAAAGTAGAAAACTATCCTTCACCAGATAGTAACGCAACCGCGACTCCCCCATTTCACCATACACTGTGAGTTCATATCGGATAAGGCTGTCGGAAATACAGCGAACCACATGGTTTCCATACGAATGAAAGAACGAATCGCAGTTCTTAATACTATCAATACGTTGCCAGGAATTCAATGAGTCGAACAAAAATCCTGCAGCCTTAAGCTGATTGATTTTGGGCTGATATTTCTTGCTTACGTCGACGTAGTCATTCACCACATCTTCATCGGGAAATACCTCTGCTGTTACGAGAACCGTTGAGTCTTGTACATCATCAATATTGGCACCCCGCTTTCCATCTCCACACGACCATATAACCAAGCAACAAACAGACAGAAGCAGCTTAGTTATAGGTTTCATAGGATAAGAATTAGCTCATTTTTCGCTGAGTCACCTTAGGTGCCTTAGCCGGTGCGCTTTTTGCGCTCACCTTTTTAACAGGTGCTTTCTTTGCACTCGGTTTCTTAGTTTTTGCCTTTGTGGTTTCCTTCTTTTCGTCAGAATCGTCAGATGCTTCCGGCTCCTTTTGGAAGTCGATGTGATCCTTTAAGATGGCATACCAACTGCATATCTTGAGAATGTCAGACGTGTAAACCTGATCTCTATCAAAATTGGGAAGAATCTCACCAAAGAAATCCCGAATCGCATCCCCACCGTCTTTTTTAACCGGAATACCAAGACCATCATTCACCTTTGTGTCCAGGCTCTTAAAAACATCAAACAGCCGAACATCTTCGTCTGTTGTATAAATGGATATGTCGTCAAGGATTGAAACCTTTTGAGTGAGTGAAGTAGGTGTACGCTTTTTACGATCATCTATTGATTCAACAATCAGGCCATTGGTTCTTTGTCCAACAATCTTGTGTAAGCCTGGCTTACCCCCAATTGATACGACGTCTTTTAATTCCATATTTCTAATCTTGTTTCCGCTGCGAATTTACATATAGAACGATATCCAAGTTCACAGATATGTAAGAATGAGCGACATATTATCAACGCATTGCTCACGACAATGGACATTTTGGGGATGAAGAACCGTTTAACGGGTTCTTCCGTCAACAATTTCGTCGTACTTATCGTCGTAAGACTCCCAAAGTTCGACCTTATTTCCGTCTATATCCAGAATGTGGGCAAACTTTCCGTATTCCACAGGTTCCATAACGTCTACCACCGTTACACCTTCTTCTTTCAGTTTTTCCAGCAGACCATCAAGATCAGAAACCCGGTAGTTGATCATAAGTGGTCCATCGAAGTACGTTGATTTACTCGAGAAAGGTGCCCATAAGGTAAATCCCTTTTGAGTAGAGTCGCTAGCATGCCTCCATTCGAAATTTGTACCATAATCATCCACGTTCAAACCGAGATGTTTGGAATACCACTGCTTAAGTCTGTTGGGGTCTTCGGTTTTAAAGAAAATACCCCCAATTCCATTCACTCTGTTTGATTCCTGTTCCACCTGTGCCGGTGTATCATTTTTGATGGATGTGGCTCCCTTGGTAAACCAATGAATGCCATAACCAATCGCTATACCGATTACAAGAGCAAGTACTGTGACCATTGGTGTTTTCATATTATAAACTATTTAATTCCTGTTTGAGGTTTAGCTTAGCCTGAGATTCAAACCGCTCACGAAATGTCTGCGTTTTATAGATAAATTCGTACTCCAGAAACTGACGCAAAACCTTGCGTCTTCCTGGTTTGTAAATGAAATCGGGATACCGTTTGAACTCTTGTCGCACATTGTGTGCATAGCGCTTATAAGTCTCCCAATCTGCGCCTAAAACCACCAGATCAAGATCAAGGAAGCACGAGGTATCCTCATCAGCCGACTCCTGGTGACTTGCTGTTGCTATAATATGGTTCCTGCATCTTTTGATCTGTTCCAACGGAATTCCCAATTGGTGCATCGCCTCCTCAGCCACCTCAGCACTTTTAGCTTCATTGTCTTTTTTTCCTGTATGGTATATAAAGTCGTGATAAAAGGTTGCAAACCGAATACAATCTGCATCATCGATTTGATGGGTAAGCAGAGGCAGGTGCCCAAGCATGTTTTCCAGGTGTTGTAGATTGTGATAAAATCTGCCTGCAGCTGTATAAGCCGACTCAATTTGGTTCCATTGTTTTATAACACACTCGTTATCAGACGAGTACTTATTACAAAGCGAAGACCAGTTCGCAAATAATGCCTGGCGCATACACCAAATCTAGCGCCAACCACTCGTTTTCCCAAATGTAAGCCAGACCTCGACAAGGAGAAATGTCATATTTTTTGTCAGATGAAATAAGGAAGTACGAAGTCCGTTAGAGATGTAGGGTAAATTTGAATTAATTGGTTAGTTAATTGGTCTAAAGGCTGGGGAAACCCGGCCTTTATTCCTTTACGGGATTTACAGAATTGCTTTTCTTACTGCAAGTAATTTAACCAATAACGCTTCCAGTTGGTCTAACGGAAGCATATTAGCACCATCCGATTTTGCCTCAGAAGGATTTGGGTGGGTTTCAATAAACAGTCCGTCAGCACCAACAGCGATCGCTGCTTTTGCAATGGTTTCAATCAATTCCGGCTTTCCACCCGTAACGCCACTAGAGGAGTTGGGTTGCTGCAAACTATGCGTAATATCCATGACCACTGGTTTCCCCATGGCCCTCATTTCGGTTATATTCCGGTAGTCAACAATGAGATCGCCGTACCCAAACATGTTTCCTCTTTCGGTGAGTAATACCTTCTCGTTACCGCTTTGCACCACTTTATCCAAGGCGAATTGCATAGCTGATGCGCTGGCAAACTGACCTTTTTTAATGTTAACCACTTTATTCGTTTTGGCTGCGGCCACCAGTAAATTGGTTTGGCGAAAGAGAAATGCAGGAATCTGTAGCACATCCACATGCTCTGCTGCCATTTCTGCTTCGTGCGCCTCGTGGATGTCGGTTACCGTTGGGACATTGTACTTCTCTCCCACTTCTGCCAAAATTTGTAAAGCCTTTGCGTCGCCTATTCCGGTAAAACTATCAAGCCTCGACCGGTTGGCCTTTCGGTACGAACCTTTAAAAACCAGGGGAATACCTAATCGATCTGTAATATCTACCAGTTGTTCAGCTATTTCAAAGGATAGTTCTTTGCTTTCGATGGCACATGGGCCGGCCAACACGAAAAAGCGTTCCGAACCACTTGAAAACAGGTCGTTAATTACAGATGTACGTTTGTCCATTATAGCGAAGTTGGAGTCGCAATATTACACATTTGAAAGTTCTGTCGATTGTAAAAAGTCGGGTTTTGAAAAGCAATACGACGTATTATGTGTTAGACTTGTATGATGCGATTGTGGTTCATAGCGTTACTGTTGTCATCCTCCTGGTTGGCTTCCGCTCAAATTGAACAGTATTTGAGCAACTATTCCATCATTGATGAAAACAACCTCCCATTGATTTCCTGGACCACCAGTAGCGGTTTTACCTGTGAAGACATTAAGATTGAGCACGGTGTAGATTCCAATGATTTAAAGCCGGTTTACACCTACCCGGGCATTTGTGGTGCTGAGAATAAAGAGGAACGTTATACGTACTTGTTCAGAGACATTGTTTACAACAAACCCAACTATTTTCGCATTGACCTGGGAACTTACGGTGTTTCGCCAATTTTGAAGATCACCCTCACCAGTCTGGATGGGTTACAACCTAAAATCTATCCGAACCCAACGGACGCAAACGGTACACTTGTTTTTAGCAACGACGACCGCGAGGAAGCCACTGTACAGATGTATACGGCGGAGGGTCGGCAGGTTGGCCGGAAAGTCGTTACCAGAGGCAAGCAAGTGTCACTTGATCAGTTTAACCTGCCACGGGCCGGGGTTTATTTTTACACCGTTCAACTCAATGGGGTTCTAACACGGGGTAAATTTATCTTTCTTTAATCCACGAGCTGTCAAAACTCAATCCGATTGGTTAACATTGCACCTTAATTTATAAGGTATGAGCAATCAACTTTTAAAAGGAAAGAAAGGAATCATTTTTGGTGCATTGGATGAGAATTCCATTGCATGGAAAGTGGCGGAACAATGTCACGAGGCTGGAGCAGAATTTATTCTGACTAATGCACCGATCGCACTTCGAATGGGTGTAATCAATCAACTTGCTGAAAAAACAGGAGCAGAAGTAGTACCGTGTGATGTTACGAACAACGATGACATGGAGGCCTTAATTGACAAGGCAGTAGAGAAGTTTGGAAAAGTAGACTTTATCCTTCACTCCGTTGGAATGAGTTTAAACATTCGTAAGAAAAAGCCATACACTGGTTTGAACTACGATTTCATGCATAAAACGCTTGATATTAGTGCTATAAGCTTACATCGTTTGCTTCAAACGTGTTACGATAAGGATGCAATCAACGATTGGGGTTCTGTAGTGGCATTGACCTACATTGCCGCTCAACGAACTTTCCCCGACTACAGTGAGATGGCTGAAAGCAAGTCGTTGCTTGAGTCTATTACCCGTAGCTTTGGATATCACTATGGGGTGAAGCGAAAGGTTCGTATTAACTCAATCTCTCAGTCTCCTACTATGACCACAGCGGGTTCTGGAGTAGGCGGGTTCAATGCTTTTATTGATTACGCTGAAAAAATGTCGCCGCTGGGCAACGCTTCTGCTTTAGATTGTGCCAATTACTGTGTAAGTCTGTTTTCAGACCTTACCAGGTTGGTAACGATGCAAAACCTATATCACGATGGAGGTTTTAGCAATGTAGGCGTTAGTGAAGCCGTAATGGAAAAGTTTGGAAGCGAGGAATAATCGTTTAACCACAAACAAAAAAGCCGCTGACAGTAGTTCAGCGGCTTTTTTTATTTAAAGGCTTTTTTATTCTTTCGCTTTTTTGGCCTCCTCACATTAGGTTCTTCCGGATCCTGTATGTCATTTTGTTTTCGCAAATCGTGCTGGTGGTCGCTCATATCGTCAAATAGGAGCTCCTTACGCTGCCAAAAGCCCTTAATAAACTCCATATAGTCATAAGTTCCGTCGGGTATGTACCCAAGGGTTCCGTTGTGTAAAGGGTACTCTGCCAGATGATCAAATACAATCAGGTTTTCATCGGCATCGTACCGACATATGATGCTGGCCTGGTTGGCAAACGTCAGAATTAACCTCGATTTATACTCATCTTCATCATCTTCAAAAATCGGTAGGCCGAAATGCGGTTTCTGATTCTCATCAAAATACAACACGTCAATGACTTTGCGATTTACGAGGTTGTCTTCACCATCCCATCCGAATAACAGGTAGTGCGACCGTCCTTTGAACTTGTAATCATGAATTTGATAATACAATGCACCAACCCAATGTTTATTGTCCACGGTTTCGAACTCAGGTTCTCTGATGTAATCTGCACTATCGTATAAACCGTACAAGATCAGCGTATCCGGTGTGTTCATCTGGATTGCTCCAAAGTACATGTACTTCCCACTGTCGAGAAGCAGGTTCCAGGTAAAGAGTCGGAATGCTTCATCGGCCGGTTTAAGAATAGATACTGTTTTTAGCAGTGTGAATTCGTAGTCAAAACTGGTCGGAACCTGAAGGGCTTTCTTTAGGGTTTGAACGAAGTAGTAACAACTCGTTATCCGTTCATTTACATCAGCCCCATTAATGATGTTATGGCTCAACCCCTCCAGTTGATACTCTATATTCCGTATAGAATCAACATACGTGGTGTCCTTGTCTTTGTTTGCTTCAGCAGACTGAAACAAACAAAACATCAACGCTATGGCCAGGTAATTTCGCATTGTTACAGGTTATAACTCAAAACCCATGCCCAAAAGTATAAACTCTGTGTCTATACTTCAAGAATCAAGGCACTAGCTCCACCACCTCCGTTACAGATGCCGGCAGCCCCAAGCTTACCATTCTTCTGCTTTAACGCATGAATTAAGGTAACCAGGATACGTGCTCCGGATGCTCCTAACGGGTGTCCTAGTGAAACCGCTCCACCATTTACATTGACCTTAGACGAGTCAAGTTCCAACAACTTATTGTTGGCAAGGCTTACTACACTAAATGCTTCGTTTATTTCAAAGACATCAATATCTGACAACGAACAGTTTGCACGTTCGGCAGCCAAAGGAAGTGCTTTGGAAGGTGCCGTAGTAAACCATTTAGGTTCCTGAGCAGCGTCAGCAAAGCTTACAATGCGGGCTAAAGGTGTAAGACCCAGCTCCTCCATTTTTGACTTACTCATCAAAACCAAAGCGGCAGCACCATCGTTCATGGTACTTGCGTTTGCGGCCGTAACCGTACCTTCTTTATCAAAAACAGGTCGGAGGTTAGGTATCTTCTCAAACTTAACGTTTTTGTATTCCTCGTCTTCAGAAACCACTACTGGCTCTCCTCGACGTTGTGGAACCTCAACCGGTACAATTTCCTCGTTGAAACGGCCGTTTGCCCATGCATCTGCCGACTTCTTATACGATTCTATTGCAAAATTGTCCTGCTCCTCTCGGGTAATGTTCATTTCAGCGGCCGTATTATCGGCAGCGTTACCCATCATATAATCGTTGTAAACATCACGCAATCCGTCGTGCGCCAAACCATCAATGGTTTTAAAGTCTCCGTACTTATATCCTTTTCTGGAATTCATTAAGTAATGCGGCACCAAACTCATGTTTTCCATTCCACCCGCTACTACGCAATCGTTCTGTCCAAGCATAATACTTTGAGCTCCAAACATTACCGACTTCATACCACTTGCACATACCTTGTTAACGGTAGTACATGGTACGTTGTCGCCAATTCCTGCAAAAATAGCTGCCTGCCTTGCCGGAGCCTGGCCTGCACCTGCCTGAAGAACGTTCCCCATAAATACTTCTTGTACTTCTTTTGGGTCAACACCAGCTTTGTCTAACGCGCCTTTAATAGCAGTAGCACCAAGCTTAGTAGCAGGAATACTGCTAAACATTCCATTGAAACTTCCCATCGGTGTTCGTACCGCAGATACTATATATACTTCGTTCATTTACTCAATTTTGCTGCAAAAATAACGTTTCGACTGCCATTTGGTTTTAAAAATAGAGTGTTAATATTGTTCTGTGCAAAAGAATATTGAAATCGTTTTATCACCACTGCTTTTACCCTTAGTTGATCTCAAAGGAAAGACCGTGGTAGTCATTGACATTTTACGAGCAACATCTACGATTTGTGCTGCCCTAGACAATGGTGCGCTATCTGTAACACCTGTTGTTTCGGTTGAAGAGGCGTTGCAATATGACAAATCGGATTACCTGGTTGCGGGTGAGCGAAATGGTCAGAAGGCCGAGGGGTTTGATTTTGGTAATTCTCCGGCAGAGTATGCTCCTTCTTTGGTAAAGGGTAAGAAAATCGTTTTAACCACCACCAATGGTACAAAGTGCATTCACGCTTCGTTGGATGCAAGTGAAATCCTGGTAGGGTCGTTTTACAACCTTGCCCGGCTCAGTGAATACCTTTCCGATCGCGATAATGGTGTTGTGCTCTTCTGTTCGGGATGGAAGAACAGGGTTAACCTGGAAGACACGCTCTTTGCAGGGTATCTTGCGCAAAGTTTAAGCGAAACCCATATCTGGGATTCGGACGAGGTAGAACTGGCGCTCAGTTTGGTTAACAAGGCTCAGTTTGATCCGGTAGAATATCTCCGAAATGCAAGTCATGCAAAACGATTTGCTCGTCTTGGTAATCATACCGATTTACCACTTTGTATGCAATTTGATAAACACCCGGTTCTTGTCAAGTACAAAGGAGGTAAATTAGTTTCCTCTTACTAGTAATATCAAATAAAAAAACCCAGACCAACGGCCTGGGTTTGTAACTCTTTTGTGTTGTGATTAGTTAATGGTAATCACTTTCACCTTACCATAACCAAGCTTTTCAAGACCTGGTTTTACCTTATAGGCATGTCCTACAACCACGAACAACATATGCTCTGGTTCCAGGTATTTTGCAGCAAGGGCATCAACGTCTGACTTTGACAGTGCATTGATGATTTTGATCTGTTCGTCTTTATAACCTTTAGGAAGATCGTTGTCTACAATGTTTGCAAGGAAGCCAAGTTTTTGACGAGGTGTTTCGTAATCCAGTGCTTGACTCAAAAGAATCGAGCTCTTGGTAAAGTCCAACTCATCACTGGTAATTCCTCCTTTTTTATAGTTTGAAATCTCCTTCATTACCTCCATAATAGAGCTATCGGTGGCTTCTTTCTTTATGTTTCCGCTGAAACGGTAGTTACCATAGTAATCGTTGCCGCTAAAACCAGAACGTGCACCATACGTATATCCCTTGTCTTCACGAAGGTTTAGGTTGATACGACTGCTAAAAGCTCCACCCAGGGCAAAGTTCATCACATACGATTTGAAGTAGTCGCCGTTGTAGTCGTACTTAAGTGAAGGATAACCTCCAATTATCATACTTTGTGGAGCGTATGGTTTGTCAACCAATACAATTGTGGTTTGCTCAGGTTTTATTGGAGCCGGAACCGCTGGTACCGTCACGTTTTTGTTTTCCCACTTCTTAAGGAAATCAAGTTTACCCATGATCTCGTCTTGAGATACAGGTCCAAGAATAGACAAACTTGATACGTTTGGAGAGTAGAAGTTCTGGTAGAATGCCTTACAGTCGTCTACTGATATTTTACTTACGGACTTGAAGTCTCCTGATGAAGGTTCGGCCAAAATGCTTTTGCCATACACCTCTTTATTGTAGGTAGAGGCCGCCAACCAACTCGGACTTGACTTTCGGTTTTTGATCGACTCAAGGCGCTGCTTTTTGTTACGCTGGAAGTCCTTTGCGTCGAACCTTGGTTGTTCGAGGTTTTCCTTAAGAATTGCCAAAGTTGCATCGAGTTGTTCTTTAAACGACTCTATATATACGGTGGTACCCGTTGTACCACTTCCAAAGGAAATTGTACTACCCAAACGTTCAAGGGCCGCACTGTATTCTTCCGATGTCATACTAGCCGTTCCTTCATTCATCATATCTGCTGTAAGAGCAGCGGTTCCACTGCTAATCTTCTTATCAGCTTCCAATAGGTGTCCACCTTCCATTTGAATATAGAGGTATACTTTTTTCAGGTCATCCGATTTCGAACCAATTACTTTCAACCCATTGTCGAAGGTAGTTGTGTAGTAGTCAGGTACCACAATTGACTTAACCGCAGCCTTCTTAGGTTTTGCAGATCGGTCAAAGTTATCTTTTGGTGGGTTGTACGTTAATCCATTGTACTGAGGATCCGTCACTTTCTCCATACCAGCATACGGGTTAACACTCTTACTTCCTTCGTCGTCTCCTTCTTTTGGGGCCTCACGTGAAACGTTAAGAATTACTGCTTTTTTGTTTAAGATATACTTTCGGAATACACGCATAATGTCTTCCTTGGTCACCTTTTCGTATCGAGCAATTTCGTCATTGAGGTTGTACCCATTGCCCTTCATCATGTTCCATTCGCTAAGCAACAATGCTTTGCTTTGAACCGAATTTGCCTGGTCTACCAGGTATGATTTGTACGACATTTTTGTTCGGCTCAATTCATCATCGGTAACACCGGTTTTATTGAACTCATTAAACGTCTCCTTGATTTTTGCTTCCACTTCGTCAAAGCTCAGCCCCATAAAGTTGGCCAATACCTGAACCTGGAAGAAACCAGCTAATTCAAGTGCCTGGTTATACGAGAAAGCAGCTACCGCATCTTCCGACTTTACAAATTTCTTATACAGATAGGAGTTATTTCCACCACCAAGAATCTGTCCTAGTAAGCTAAGCGCAGCTTCATCGGCGTGGTAATTAGGAACCGTAGGATAGGCCATTGTAGTTCGTGGCAAGAAGATGTTATCTGTCATTGGCACGTATTTGTCCACAGGAAGAATAGGCTTTGAAGCTCTTGGCTTTCTAACCTGAGGGCACTTGTTAATAGTTCCGTAGTATTTGTTTACCCATGTCTTAACCTCTTCCGGGTTTACATCACCTGAAACAACGAGTGTAGCATTGTTTGGTCCGTACCATCTCAAGAAGAAGTTTCTAAGATCTTCGAAGCTGGCGGCGTCCAAATCGTCTACGTATCCAATTGGGGTCCACTCATATGGGTGTCCCGGAAACAAAGACTTGAACAACACTTCATTTACCATACCATAAGGCTGGTTGTCGTATCGCTGACGTTTTTCGTTTTTTACCGCGTCACGCTGATTGTTGAACTTTTCTTCTGTAAAACCGTCAAGGTGTGTTCCCATTCGATCTGCCTCCAACCAAAGCAACGTTTCGGTTAGGTTACTAGGTGCCGTGTTGATATACACGGTCTTATCAAATGAAGTAAATGCGTTGTTTGTACCACCCGATTCACTAATAATCTTAAAATGCTCTTCATCGGCTACGTTCTTAGAGCCCTGGAACATCATGTGCTCAAAGAAGTGAGCAAAACCACTGTTTCTCTTGCTTTCTCTGGCAGACCCCACGTGATACGCTACCTGTACGTGTACAATCGGATCACTGTGGTCTTCATGAATGATAAGGGTAAGGTCGTTACTTGAAAGCTTGTACTTCTGATAGGCAATAATATTACCCTCAGCACTGCCTTTTACGTCTTCTACCAACTCGAACTGGCCAAAAGAAGTGCTTGAAATTAGCACTGACATAAGAGTCAATGCGCAAATTTTTAGGTTCTTCATTTATTGATTTGCTAATAAGTTCCGGCGAAGATACTAAGCCGATGTCGCATCCAGGAAATGGATTCGATAAAACTCTGAATTATTTCAACAAATGATGTTACTCGTAAGCCACCCAGCCAGACGGAATACCATGTGTTTTGGCAAAATCCAGTATCCGAAGCGCCTCCGACTTTGTTTTGGTAGCATAGATTCCTACCCGATAATAGCCATTCGGTTGCGGTAGTATTTTTACCACCGGATAGTCTTTGGCAATAAGAGCAGCTGCGCGTTCAGCGAGTTTAGGATCCTTGGTTGATATTGCTACAACGTAATATGCTTTGTCCTCGTCTTTCGACTTGTAAACGGTCATCGGATCAAAGCCGTCTACCTCTTCCAGCGGTTCAGAATCAGGGTCAGATCCATCGGTTTGATTGGATCCATCCGATTTCACTTTATCTGCCTGTTCGGGGTCCCCTCCTTTTGTAGTCACCGTTTTTTTAGGCTCGTCCTTCTCAACTTTCTGATTGTCAGCTTCCTCTCCACTTTCGTTCGACACATCCTTGTCCGCGGTTTTATCAATCGGGGTTTCGTCTTCTGTGGTCTTAACCACGGGTTCTACCTCTGTATTCTCTTCATCCTCGGATGTCGGTTCATCGATACATTTCACTTCTACTATATGACTTCGTCTCAAACGCTCAAGTTCGGTTTCCAACTGAACCAGCTCCTGATCAATCTCATCCAGTCGCGCCAGTAAGGAATCTTGATCCATGTACCCCGGACCACTTTCGGCCCAATCTTCGGGACAACCTCCCTTGGCCTGAATACCAGGTAACGTTGGGCAATGATCGTCTACGTCGGCAATTCCGTCCTGGTCGTAATCCAAGGTTTTGGAAGGTTCAGCAGGCTTCTTGATCTTTTCCTTTCCAATTGCCTGCGCAAACCCTAGTCGATACTGCATATGTGTATCAAAATCTCCATTTAACTGTTGATCGAGGGCAGCCATCACGTTGATCTTCGATTTGGGTCCCAATCGAAGGTTAAGACCCACACCGTACTCATTGCTAATTACCAATGGGTCTATACCCAATCGGTTATAAGCTGTGAGGTAATTAAAGTTATAACCAAAGGACAAGTAAGGCGCTATACGTGCTTCGGGCTTGAAGAAAATTCCATTGTTGAGATTCATGATCAGGTCGATGTCGGTGCCCACAATGTATGACTTGCGTATAAGTCTATCTTCTTCTGTTTGGTTCAGCAAAAAACCATTGGTAAGACCCAGTGAAAAAGCCCAGGTTCTGCTTAAGTAACGTCCGTATGAAAGTCGAACACTTTGAGATAGCGACGAGTCAAAACTTGTTAGTTTTTTGTCCAAAAGCCGGACATTGTAATCGTGATAATCCTGATTAATTCCAAAGCCGTTTCGGAACTGCGCATTTTGACCAAACCCCAGAAAGGGAAGCCCAAGGCCCAAAAGAAGAATTAAAACTTTGTTCATCGCATTTAGTATTTTGGGATGAAATCTCATCCGCATAACACAAAGCTATTTGACTATCAACGCTTTAGCAAGTCAGAAACGTATATTAACCGTCAAACTTTCGAACAAAGCGCTGTCAAAGACCACTATTGTGTACAATAGATAGTGCAAGCGTTATGCCATACTGGTAAGAGACAACCCCGTACAACTAAACACACAGGTCTTAGCCACTGTTATCGTTTGTTGTTTGGATTTTAAGTAACCGATTAGCGATGTTATTACAGTTAGTTACGAGCAGAAAGCCTATTGCCGCATTAAGGCCTGTTAACACCAGACTTTCCAGGCGAAAACGTTGATACATTTCAATGGACGTCCCTCCTATTTGTTGTTCAAGGCCATAATAGATCTGAGCAACAAAATCCGATACATTCGTGATGAAGAAATAACCTCCAACCAGGATGATACCAAATTTCATGATGTCTGAGGCAGTAATACTGCTTACGTCTATTCGATCATCATCAAAGCCGCGATCGAGATGAAACAGTTTAATCAACGCATCGGGCCTGATCACTACCAGGTAGAACAACCATACCACCAGAACCAGAGGCACCACGGTTAGCAGGATTTGGTTAAAGTTTTGTACCCCTTCCCCGTCGTACAACACAAAAAATGTTGTCCAATAGTGGAGATTGATCGACACCATTTGAAAAACGGCATAGAGCCCAAGGATTTTTAGGGTTAGTCGAAAGAAGTCAAGTTTGGTCATGTTTGTTACTTATTATTTTGATATTTCAATGGCCTGATCAACGAGGTTTTGAAACCTACTATCTTCTTCGATGACCACATCGGGCACAGAGTAGTAAGGCATTCGACTATGTTGCTCAGTTCCAAATTCCTTGAATTGCGAAAGTGTTTTTTCATTGGCTTTGAGAAACGTGTTCCCTTTTGAATCAACCAGGCCAAACATTTTGTTATCATGAAATATACCGTGGCCACCAAACATTTTCTTTAGTGTTATGCCCGCAGTTTCTGCCAGTTTGGTTTCAATCAGTGCAGCTACCCGATTTGATTCCTCGGTGTTTTTGTCTCCTTTAAGTCCCATATTTTCAGACGGGAATATACGCAATACCAAATTCACCAGCTCTGGGTCCACCAAATTCTACCAATTCATACATAAAATTGGACCAGCGTTATCCTTTGTACTGACTTATTTCAAACAGGTGACCATCCGGATCACGGAAAAAACATCGAACTTCCAGTCCCCAATCATACGGCGATGTAATAAATTCAACTCCCCGTGCTTTCAGTTCTTCGTACGATTCCTTGCAACCTTCCACTCGTATGGTAAATGAATGACTTACCTGATTGGGTGTTTGCGGTGGTAAAAAAGTGGTGTCTGGCTTGTCCGCGGTTGGATTACCAGAAGTAACCAAAAGTATCCAATTCCCCAGGAATTTGAGCACTACAGAATCACCTCCATACTCGCGAAACACTTCGGCCCCGAGTGCGTTTACATAGAACTTTTTGGAGGCATCTATTTGCGATACAACCAGAATGGTGGTTAACGCCGAGTTACGGAACGGGTTCATTAGCCCTCGAAACCAATTTTTGCATGGGCACCATCGCAGTATGGCTTATTGGATGAAGCACCACAACGGCAAAATGCAGTCATTTTCTCGTGAATCTCGGTTGTTCCGTCTACCTTCTTTACCTCAACAGTTCCTTTACAGAGCAACGGCCCATTTGGCGCAACCTGAATACTGGTTACGGCCGATGTTTCGGTTTTCACCTCTGCTCCTGCCATTTCATAACTCAAAGCTCCAGAGGGACATTTATCAATCTGGGCCTTTAACTCTTCAATGGTGGCGTTCTCTGGGGTAATCCAGGGTTTTTCTTTGGGCTTGTATACATTCGGTAGCGCTTTTACGCACTCGCCAGCGTGAATACATTTGGCTGGTTGCCATACAATGGTTAGGTCATCTTTTTGGTAACGTTTTGTAATGTCTTTCATATTTCTGTTTTGTTTCTATATCTAAGTTACGATTTCCGATCTGATCTCAATAGTATTAGCGAGTAGTTTGTGAACCGGGCATTTCTCTGCAATGGTTTTCATTCGTTTTAACTGTTTGTCATCCAGTTCTCCCGAAACGGTTATTTTCTTCTTGAGATATTCAACTCCGTCGCCATCAATAAAATTCGAAACGTGCACATCAATCGATTGCACGTTCCACTCCTTTCTATCGGCATACATACGCATAGTAATGGAAGAACAAGAAGCCAATGCACCATAAAGCAATTCGCTGGGTGTAGGACCCAGGTCATTTCCGCCCTTGGCTTCCGGTTCGTCAACTATTAGCTCATGACGGCTATTCGAAACAAGGGTTTTATACGACCGTTTGGTGCGTGCGACTACAGTTGCCATTAGTTGAACTCTTCAATTAGTACACCCATTTTACCCATTTGTGAGTCTCTCAAAGCCTCCAGAATTTCTGTCTCATTGGTCATCACAAACGGACCGTACGACATAACCGCTTCGTTGAGGGGCTCACCCGAAAGCAACATAAACCGGGTGTTTTCAGATGCTGTAATCCGAATTTCCTCACCGTCGTTATAGAATACGGCCATATCCTTTCGCCTTAGTTCTTTGCCGCTGGCAACCAGGCCACCATCCAACAGGTACAACAAGGCGTTGTAGTTTTTTGGTAAAGGTATGGTTACCTCACCTCCAGCTTCGAGTTCTCCTCTCAATAGCGTTTGTGGTGAATAAGTAGGCGCAGCTCCTTTGGTTCCATTAAATTCTCCGCTGACTACCCAAATCTTGGACTTTGGCCCCTCGACCAATGGCGTGTCCTCCTTTGATATGGGTTTGTAAAATGCCTGCTCCATTTTTTTGTCGGATGGAGCATTGACCCAAAACTGAATAAACTCCACTTCTCCCCCGTTTTCTGCCAGGTCTCTTCCCTGGCGCTCACTATGGGTTATACCTCTTCCGGCGAACATCCACTGCGTTCCTCCCTCGCTAACAATGGCATTGTTCCCAAGTGAATCGCGGTGTTCAACATTCCCCTTATACACAAAGGTCACAGGCGAGAAACCCCGATGCGGATGCGGTCCAACTCCAACATCTCGTTGGTGCTGCCCTCCGGGAAGTGTGCTTTCCCAATGGTGGATTAATAAGAAAGGATCTACGTAATCCATGCCTTGTGCTGGAAGTGGTTGATCCAACAAGTGACCTCCCATATTCACCTTTTGTGCTGGGATAACGGTCTTAACGGTTCTTAATGTGCTCATTATTAAATAGTTTATTGATGAGTCGGTTTAGCTTCTCCGCCTCATCTTCGCTTAAGTTCTTCACAAAGTCAGCGTGAAAATCCTGTACCAGTACATCGAGGCTTTTGAGATACTTTTTACCCGAGCTGGTGATCAGGATGTCCATTTTTCTTCGGTTTTGCTCGCATTCCTTTCGTTCCACATAACCAGAGGCAACTAACTTGTCAATGATGCGTGTTACATTACTACTGCGTTGAACCATTCTACGTCCAATGTCTTGTACTGCCATTGGTTTCCCCTTGGCTCCTGCCAGGATTCGCAGAACGTTGTATTGCGGCTCCGTACTTTTTTTCTGTTTTAAACGGTTACTGACCTGATCGGTAACCCAGTGCCCGGAGACAATAATATTGATCATCGCTTTATAGTACTGCTCACTCATACTTTTGCAACTATTGTATATACAAATATAGTCGCGGTTTTGTTTTGAGCCGTACTTCTTTTGCTATCTTACATCTGAATCATGTGTTCGACGGGAATGGGCTTGGGAATGTTTTTACTACCGATCATTTCCAACAAGTCTATTTCGATACCTCTTGATATTGAGGTGATTGGAACATCGTTGGCGGTTCCCTCAAACGGGTTTTCACTCACTTCACCTACTCGTTCCATGGTGTGAAACACCCATGATATAATTACACTAAACGGTATGGTTAACCAAACAAAGTGTTTTGCCACTGCCTTAAAAACGGATTGTGCCCATGCCGCATCTATTGATGCCACGGTGGCTAGCAATTTATCTCCCATAGCGTCAAACTCTCCTACTAAACCAATTGGAAGTAGGAGGATGAAAATCCAAACAAACAGAAAGTTGAGCGTGGCAAACTGTCTGGGGTATGGGAAGTTCTTTATTCGTTCATTTTTTCCCTGAAGCGTATAAAACTCAACGTAGAGTTTTTCAATTTCGAGGTAGGAAAACTCCCAGATCAATCCGCGTTGTTTAATCTCTCGTAAGTCGCGAGATTGAATGGCCAACAACTGAGTTGCTTTATTGGTTTTATCCGCCAACTCTTGCAGCTCGTCTTTGCTAATCAGGTCCTGCACGGCATCTTCGAACGATTGGCGACTTTCTGGTACCGGATGACGCTCGCTGTACTCGGCATTGCTCCTGTTCTTCATGAACATCTCCCAGGGCTTTGGTTGCCTCAGACCATACCGGTGAGCTGTCATCCAGGCAACATGTCGTTTAATGATGCGCTCCCGAATCTCTCTAAGTTCTTCGTCGGGTAGTTTATCGGTGGCGTGCTCATTATTGATAAAATCGTTCACCATAATGCCAAGTGAACGGGAGTTATTAACGATACCACCCCAAATCTTTCTGGCTTCCCATAGTCGATCATACGACGCGTTATTCTTAAAACCAATTATAAAGGCAACCGCCGTACCCACCAGTGCAATGGGCAGCCACGGAAGGTGCAGAAACTTGAGGTCAAATAAACTGTACAGAACTACTGGAATTCCGGCAATAAGAACAAACTTATAAATGTCTCTCCGCGTCCAAAGAAAGACGTCTTTTAGCGGAAAAATTCTTCCTGTAAACATATTACGCTACACTAACTCCTTTCATTAACAAACGCTTCCATTCGGGATTTTTCTTGATGTAAACCGCTACAAAGGGGCAAAGAGGAACCAGGGTTAAACCTCGTTTTTCAATGTCTTGCAACACTTCGTTCACCAGCGATTTTCCTACACCTTTGCCACCCAGTTCAGCGGGTACCTCAGTATGTGTTAGGTAGATCTTATTCTGAGCAATGATGTACTCAATCTTCGACAAGTGGTTTTCGACCACAACCTCGTATTGGCTGTGCTCCGTATTATCCTTTATTCTCAGTCCCATATTCAATTTCGGAATATAACAAAATACTTGGACAGTGGTTTGCATACAGCTCTTTACGCCTTGACTATCCGGCTACTCCAACAAACACACTTGTAGAAATAGTGTTATACTAGTAGTTATGAATCGTAAAGAGTTTATCAAAGGGTCAGCGATTTTGGGGGCCACTATGGTTGCAAATCCAATTTCGCTTGTTTCGTGTGGCATGATTGTAGGCGACGGCTCAAAATCGAGGGATGTGATACGCGTGTTGAATACAACCAGAGAGCAGGTTGGCACGCTTCCGATTATAAGGGCATTTGCCGGCGATCAAAACGACTACGTCTCTCCCTTTGTTCTCTTCGACGAATTTGGGCCGGTGGATATCAACTCCGGGGATGATCCTTTAGGTGTTTCGGCACACCCACATGCCGGCGTAACACCTACTACCTATTTTATGGCCGGTTCCGGTCATCACAAAGACAGTTTGAATTACGACTTTCAAATTGAGAAAGGAGAATTTATGATGTTTAGTTCAGGTAGAGGGGCCATCCACATGGAAGAAACCGGTCAGAGCCTATATGATGCCGGCGGCTTGTATCACGGTTTCCAGATTTGGTTGAACAATCCGGCCAAAGACAAGTTTGCAGCTCCACAAACCTTTATGCATAAGGCCGAGGCGTTACCTGTGGTTACAGGGAAAGGCTATACTGCCAAAGTGGTGTTAGGTGAGTTATTTGAAAAGAAATCTCCTGCCGTTACGTTTTCACCAGCGTTTTACTACGACATTACCATCCAGGCCGAATCGAAACTTACGATTCCCGTAGATGCCTTACACAACGCTTTTGCCTATGTGATATGTGGCAAACTGGAGTTAAAGGACCAAAAGGAAGTGAACCAGTATCAACTCGCGCTTTTTGAACGAGGAAAAGAGGAAATCGATCTGTATGCCAAGGAAGAAACCAACTTGCTGCTCTTAGGTGGTCTTCCTCTCAACGAAGTAGTATACTCATATGGTCCGTTTGTAATGAACAATGAAGAACAGATCAGGCAATGCATCACCAACTATAATGCAGGTAAAATGGGAGACCCCCGACTGGTCCGATAAAGCCTTCTACGGTGTTAATTGAGCGATAAACTGTTTAACCGAGGTCATCAAGGCTGTATAGAGCTGTTCGTCTTTGATGGTACCCTCTTCGAAATTCGTGTTAAACTTAGGCAGGCTAAATGTTGGAACTGGGAGTTCTCTGCGAAAGGAATACAGCTTTTTTGCGTGTTCCAGAACCCCTTTTCCTCCGCGGGCTCCGGGTGATGTAGCCAATAACAATAGAGGCTTGTTCATCCAAACATTGGCATCGATCCGCGACATCCAATCAAACAGATTTTTATAGGCAGCCGAAAACGAACCATTGTGCTCTGCCAATGATATTACAATGCCATTGGCCAGTTCAATTTTATCCCTGAATCGATAAGCTGCTTCGGGTATGCCCGCTTTCTTTTCCAGATCAACACTAAAGATCGGGAGTTCAAAATCGTTCAAATCCGCTAGATCCAAATCGATATTGGGGATTTGTTCAGCGGCAAATTGTGCCAATTGTTTATTAATGGATTGTCTGCTATTGCTCGCTCCAAACGCCAGAATTTGTGTTTTCATACTTAAAATACCCATACAAATGTAACTACAACTATTGTATATACATTTAAAAGGCTTAAAAGTTTACTAACACGTGTTTTCCTGCTTTGCAATCCCTATATTTGGCTTAAATACACCTCGAATGAAACAACTCCTGGTCTTTGCATCTCTCATGTCGCTGGTTCTCACCCATGTTTCCTGTAAGGAAAAGGAAGACACCTCTCCAGAACATAAGGTTTCAACTCCCATAAAGGAAGTACTGGTTTGTACTGACAAATTACCCTATGCCGTTATTGAGCTCTTTACATCTCAGGGTTGCAGCAGTTGTCCGGGTGCTGATAATCTGGTTAATTCTATAAGTGCTTCCGATACAACCAATACCCTCTACATTGCCAATCACGTGGATTATTGGAACGGTCCACTTCCAGGTCCTTGCGGATTAACGGCCTGGGTAGATCCCTATAGCGATGCGTTCTATACCCAACGGCAGCGTGGACTCGTATCTAAATTTGGATCCTCAACTCTGGTTACACCCTGGCTCCAGATTTCTACGCAATACGCCACCTTCCCTGGCCAGGCAGAACGCAAAATTTCATTTACCTCTTCCGACATTACCACCAGACGAGATGAGCTTCTTAGCCGCCCAGCCTCTAGTGGACTTGTCCTAAGACTTGATACGCTCAACCAAACCAATCATGAAGTTCGTATAGAGTTTGCCACCTTAGACGCGGACACGTCATTTGATCTGGAGCTGATACTTCTGGAAAACAACATCACCACTGAAATCACTGCCGGCGAAAATTGCAACAAAACTTTGAAAGGAGATCACATTGCCCGAAGCTGGACCAGTATACCGGTAACAAAACATGGTTTTGCAACACTCAGTTTACCCGAAAACGCCGTGCCAGAAAACTGTCAAGTTGCAGGCTTCATAAAGGACCCAAAAAACCTGCAAGTATATGCCGCCACCAAGGGCTTTAACCTTCTATCAAAATGATTCGAACTTTACTGATCAACTGCCTCCTACTCCTTGCCATCCCCCATTGTGTTATGGGACAAGAAGTGCTTCGTTTCTCCCAACACGACAGTGTTTATTCCACCAAGGCCCAGCCGATACTGGTGGCTACAACCTATCTCACCACGCCTTATTCGGGAATAAAACCCACCTGGAAACTTGTTTCGATTGATCTACCTCCTACATGGAAGCTCAGAAGCTTGTGCGATAACGTACTGTGTTACTTCGTACCACTGCCTGATTCCTCTGAAATGAACACCATTGACAAGGGAGATGGCCCCACTGAAAACAAACTTGAACTCACCGTTGAGGTGGGAAGTGACCAAAGTTCAACTGGTTTGATTACAATTGATGTAATGGTAGCGGATAGCGGTTACGCAAAACGACTTTATTTCGTTTTTGACCCATGGAACCTGGGCCTCAAACCGCTTGACGATCTGAGACCCGGTCAATGGATAAAGGATGGGAGTTTGTACCTATCGAACCCAACCGATGAAATAATTCCATTTAAAATCTTGTCTACCCAAGGCTGTATCATCTCTTCCGGGCAGTTGCAACCATACTACACCAATCGGTTTCCACTTACTACCGGTATTTATGTACTGCAGTTTCTTCACCCGGAGGGATTTGTAAGCCGAAGAAAATTCTGGGTAACTGAGTCCTATTAGAACTTCAATACAACCCAGATTCTGCTTACGTTACCGGTTGGAATGGTTACCGCCATATTGAGTCGGTCCTTTATTTCTGTAACAACTTCTTCAGTCCGCTGATCGGTGTTGTAAGTCGCTTCCGTTTCATTGATTAGATTAGCATTGGACCAAATCGACAGCATATTGTCTATCTGCACGCTAAACCGGTCAGTGAGTTTAATCCCAATACCACCAAAGTAACCGACTCCCAAACCCAGATTTACAGAACTTGAATGCCGCTTCGTGGCAGAAGTTCCCGCAAATGAGCTGCGCCTCTGTGTCATACCGGCCGAAAACAAGGCTGTAGGACCATGGTAAAAGTAAACCGATTCATCGATGAGGTTAATGCGTTTCTCTGTTCCCAGTGCAACACCTATGTTCACCAGATTGGAAAGATCAGATTTATATGCTTCCGGTAGTCCGTCAATCTGCAAAGGAGTCAATTCGTTATTCGACTCCCGGAAATAGCCATTGAAACTAAATGTTCTTCGTTTAAAGGAGTTTTCGGCCTTCGGTTTTCGGATAATAACTTCGGCCGAACTACCAAACCAGAGGTTACGAAAGTTAAGACCTACCTCTTTTCCTTTGAGGTTTTCAGGAGTTTGGGCGTTTACATTTGAATTGTGTGCTGTGGTAAGACATACGCATAGCACGATCATTAATTTGATGTATTTATTTTTCATTACAATTAAGGTTTAGATGCATTATGCAAAATCAGGACCAAAGGAAAAAACCAAGGAAACTGTGTCTTAATTGTCGGCTAATGAGTACAACAACGTCGTGCAAACCAGACGAATTAAGTCTCCGGGAATATCCGTTTTAAAACGTCTGTTCGATGGTCAAAAATGGCTTGTAGTTGTTTGCGTATAAAGAGTTTATTGGCGATCGCTCCAATTATGCCGAAAGGCGGTTCATAAACAATCTCGTCCATCATCCTTACGCCGTTTTCGTCGGATGTGATGGTGTGTTTGTGTTGCCACGATTTGAAAGGCCCCTTAATCTGCTCGTCAATAAAATAATGGTGTTTTACAACCTTCGGAAACCGCGCTCTCCATGTTAAGGAAAGCGGAAAGAACGGTTGTATGCGGTATTCCACCTCCATACCTTCAACCATTTGCTCAGGCATATCGCCCAACGGCTTCCCTCCCATTGATTTAGGGGTAAGTTGCTGAAGGTTTTTAGGATTGGACAAAAACGACCACATGGTCTCCAATGAAGTATGAATCAGAATCTCCTTTTTGAAGGTATACGTTGCCATAGCAAGAATTTAAACCCACCACAAGGGTCTATTCATGAAGAACGTATACGATGGCAGATTGTTTATCCGACAGTATACCAACAAAGTACTTCGTATAATCGGCCGAGTCAATTTGATCCTCCCCTCCATGAACCCGCACATAGGGTTGGTCCATTTCATCACGAAGTTTGACAATATTAGTTGGTAATTCTGTACCTGACTTCCGAAGGCTCTCTACGGTTTGGAGAAGGTCGGGTGGCACGGTAAGAACCTTCCGTACCTGATAGGCCTTCATCAATTCGGAATTACCAGCATAAGGCATTACGTGGTCCACATGGGTTCGAACGAACTTCAGCTTTTTCATGGTGGCCGATGTAGTTTGGTAACCATTGCTTATTAGTTTGTCCTCAAGCCGCGTTATTTCGGCCTCCGATAAGCGAACAACTGCCACTGAACTGGCGGCCGGACTTTTATTGGAAGCAATCCATGTATCAGCAAATACATATTCTCCGTCTTCAGGAAATTCCATTCCAATTGCTTCCTTAAAGTGTAATTCATACAAGCCATAAGGTCGGTACACAGCCTTAAACAGACCATACCCCAAAACGATGGCTATTAGTGGCACCACATACACCAACGCAGGGTTCATACCCTTGCTTCGAATCATTCGAATAAGAGCCAGAGTTGACCCCAGTAAGATTGCTCCACCTAAAACCAGTGGAAAAATGAACATGACTTTTTGCATAACCTGGTGGCAAAGATACCACGATTATAGAGCCGGGAAACGCCTCATCGGTTCAATCGAACCTGATTTACACCCAAATAGGCTATCCAAACCGCAACAACACCAATTACCAGATATCCGTTGGTACTTAGATCAAACATTCCCTTGGCAATAATTACAATGCTTCCAATTACCCAGAGAAAATCCATAACGGAAATGAGATTTACCAATGTTTTGTTTTTGAGTTGTTTGTTTGCAATGCTAAACACCAATATGGCAAACAGCACCAGGTTTATTCCGATAGCTGGAAACACCGCATCGTTTTGAAACCCAAAAAACCGCTGCATGGGTTGAGACAACAACAACATGGTAAGGCCGCTGATTCCAGAGAACGCTGCGTTGACAACCAGGTACTTCTTTAATTTTTGCATGATTTTATTACCTATGTGCCAGGTGTTGATTGATGATATCCGATATTTCACCGGCTCGATCGACCACCATAAAATGTGCTCCTCCTTCCAAAACATAACCATTTTCACAGTTCTTAGGGGGAAACAACCTATCCTGGCTTCCACAAATTTTGAAACAATTTTCTGGCCGTTTTGTGTTGGTCCAACCTGCAATTTGTTTCATCGACCACTTGACCAGCTTAGGTTTCATGTCGTTGAGTATTGGATATAACTCAGCTGTATTGGTAGTTCCAAAAAGCCATGCCGTCAATCGCTTCGGCAGCTTAAATAAAAACTCTGGAAGCACATTCCCTAAACGGATTGCACCTAACGCCTTATATAAAACGGGCATATCGTCGCGGGAATCAATCGACGATACAAGAATCAGGTATGCAGGACTTACTATTCTGGATAGCTCTACAACGGCTAAACCACCAAAACTTACCCCCAAAAGAGCAAATGGTTTGGATTGGTCAATCGTTTCTGACATCCGTTGCATGTATCCGGAAAAATCCTCGTCGCCTTCCGGCATTAGCCATTCAACAACTTCCAGATCGTGTTCTAAGGTTAAGTGGGCGTACAGTCGTGCATCGGCACCCAAGCCGGGTATGGCGTAAATCTTCATTCTCTCAACTGCAAAAAAGGCAAATCTCGAAGTTTTATACGTATTTCTCTGCGCACCGATCGACGAGTACCCGGATCAAGTTGATCGAACGGTACACCCTGTTGTTCAATTGAAACGTCGTTTAGCATTTTGGTGCGGGCCGATTCAATAGCTGTAAAGGTGGCAATATAGGCCTCAAACGGTACATCTAGGGAGTAGTCAATATCTATATGGAGTTCTGGTTGTTGGTGGTTCCTTGAATAGACCACGTACGCAAGGTCTACTACCTCCACCACCGTATCATTCAATTGTACTTGTTTGGGTCCAAGAATCCGAATATTCATAAGATTTTCCTCTGGTTCACGATCAAAAAGGAAATCGGGCCAATGTAAGCCTGGATACATTTTAAGAAAGGCATAACTACAGGAATACACGGCATTGTATTCGCCCGGTACACGAACGCCGTACGCAATGCGATGCAAGCCTGCCGCCAGCGATTGGGTCACCACGTCTCGTACAACACCCATTTTAATGTCTTTATCTATCAAGAAACGAGGAGTTATGTACGGCCAGGCTTGCTCTGGCCGTTCCTGTCCAAAATCATGTAAATAAGTACTCAGTTCTTCCAATTCAATGGATTGCTTTTGTACCATAATATGGTAGTTATCAGCAGAGTCCAACCCAACATAAACATCACGTACCCAC
>JAEPQQ010000012.1:38094-43448 GCA_017640445.1 Bacteroidia bacterium
CACGACTTCTTGACGATGGGCCTACCAAATTGACTTTGTGGCAAGTTGATTGAATAGCGGTACATGGGATTTTGACTCCTCTTCGCAAGGAAAAACGACCTTGTGTTAATCGGCTCAAACTTAGAAAGAGGGTAACACAGCAAAGCGGTTAAAAGCAACGCCATAATCATTCGCACCTGAGCTGACCTTCCAAACATTCGCACCAGACCTACCCACGTATTCAAGAACACCACCAGAACCAATAAGGCAAACAACCCATAATATTGCGACGTTAAACCCAGCGTGTAGTCGGTTGTCCAGATTCCCATACCAAATACAATTCCATATAGAAACAGCGCCCTTACAAACCAATGCAGGAAGTACCATACGAGATTTGAGATATAGGTTACAGCAAACAGGTATCGATTACCTCCATAACGCTTCTTGTTCGATGCTGTATAACGGAACCACCAGTGGAGTGTTATACTCTGGCCAAAAACCAGGGCGATCAAGCCAAAGACCCAATTCGAATAAACCAGTTCTTTCTCCGTAAGAATCCATAAATCTATGCTGTAGGCCAAAGAGTACAGCCTAAATATTTCTCTAGAAATGAATAACAACGAATAGAACGCCAGGGCCGTACCGAGACCTAAAATCAGGCCTGACAACAGTTGGCGCTTGTTAAGCACAGGCCATGGGTTACGCAAAAATCTCTTTGCGAGCATTGCTTACCGAATTACCTCGATAATCGCCTCTACACCTTCTGATAGGCCTTCATAGTATCCAACCTGTTTGAACCCTGGAACCATCACCGAGTCAATAATGACCTGAGTGGCTGAATCAGTCAGTTGTTGCTCTAGCCCTTTGCCAGTTTGGATATGTACGCCACGCATAAATGGAGCCAATGCAATCAGCACGCCGTTGTTTTTTTCCTTTTTACCTATGCCCCATTCGCGCGCTATGTTTAAAGAACACCAGAACAGATCCTTCTCTCCATAGAGCTCATTTAGGGTTACAATGGCAATTTCGTTAGTTGTTTCTCTTTCAAAAGCTTCCAGCCTGGATTGCAAATCCTGTTCTTCTTCGGCAGTGAGTACATCAGCGAAATCATTTACCATTCCCACCGGCGCAGGGAATCTGGCATCGGAAGTTTTAGAGCTACAATTGGCTATCAGGAAACTTAGCCCGACGAAAAGTAACAGTGTCTTATTTGTGAAAGATCTCGACGTCATGATTGTAAGGGGTTTAGTCCAATTAAGTTGGATATATCCGTTAGGACATACGATCCAAATGTACCAAAAAACGTCCATTACACCTAACCTAACCCGTTGGAAATTAGATACCTTTGTTCGACATGGAGAAATTACGTATTTATCAGGTCGATGCATTCACCGATCGTTTGTTCGCTGGTAACCCAGCGGCTGTTTGTCCGCTTGACGATTGGCTGGACGAACGAACAATGCAAGATATTGCAGCAGAAAATAATCTCGCCGAAACGGCATTTCTCGTTCAGCAGGAAGACGTTTATCACATTCGCTGGTTTACACCTACGGTAGAGGTAGATTTGTGTGGGCATGCTACGCTGGCAGCCGCTCATGTCTTATTCAATCACCTGGGCGTTGTTAAAAGGTCGGTTACATTCCATTCCCATCGAAGCGGTATACTGGAGGTGCGGAGATCAAACAACATGTTAACCATGAACCTTCCTACGGACGACCTTACCGAGCTGGAAATTCATCCCGATTTTAAATCGGCACTGGGCAAATCTCCTGTTCGGACGTTTCTCGGGAAAACGGACTACATGATGGTTTTTCAAAGCGAGGATGAAATTCGCACGATGGACCCTGACCTAATGAAACTGAGAAAAATGCCGGCACGTGGTGTAATCGTAACTGCGCCAGGCGACCACACAGATTTTGTTTCACGTTTTTTTGCACCTCAGTCTGGGGTAGATGAAGACCCGGTAACGGGTTCTGCTCATACCTCGTTAACTCCGTATTGGTCGAAGGAGTTGAACAAGAAGGATCTTACCGCGGTTCAGTTATCGAAACGAACCGGTTTGATTCAATGTCGTGATTTGGGAAAACGTACAGAGATATCAGGTAGTGCGGTGACCTATCTTATTGGTGAAATAAACATAGTTTAAAGAAGACATAAAAAAAGAGCCGGTAAAAAACCGGCTCTTAAAATTTTGGGTGGCTGATGGGACTCGAACCCACGGCCCTCGGCACCACAAACCGATGCTCTAACCAGCTGAGCTACAGCCACCGTTTCAATTTTGAGGTTGCAAATTTAGCCTTTTTTAAAAACCAACAAGGCTTTTTTTCAGAAGAATAAAAGTTTTTTTCTACCTCCGAATGGTTAAAAAATTGTAGTCTCTACTATCCACAATTGTGCAGAACAAAATACCAAAGCGGTTGTATTCGCAGTTATTTTTGAAACATTCAATTAAAAAAGTACTATGCATTTGGCTCAACGCAATCGCATTTTGTTTACGGTATTGCTTGCGACAATACTCTCTTCCAATGCTTTGGCTCAGAAGACTCAGGTTTATGAGCAAACGGAGGAGATGTATTATCACGGGGTTGAATTGTATAACAAGGAAGTTTTTGGCCCGGCGGCAGAGGTTTTCGAACGGTTTCTTGAGCTAGAGACCACTCCTTCTCTTATGACGGACAAGGCGGAAGTGTACGCCATGATGAGTCATTTGCAGCTTGAACACCGGAACTACGATCGAAAACTCGACCGTTATCTCAAAAATAATCCGCAAAACACCTTGTACAACCTGGCCATGCTGGAGTTAGGTAATTTCCACTTTAACAACCGAAAGTACCGCAAGGCTGCGAAGTATTACGACGAACTAGACATTACAAACCTTCCAAAAGAATACTGGGAAGAGGCTCATTTTAAAATGGGATATTCTTTCTTTAAAACAAAGGATTACAAGCAGGCTAAGTCTCACTTTAACCACTTACGAAACCAACAAGGTGAGTACTATGTTGAAGCCAATTACTTCTACGGTTACATGTGTTACCGTGAGTTTAAGCACGATTGTGCACTACAGAGTTTTGAACGGATCAAGGACAAAACCGCACCTGAGATTATGCACCTCTACATTGCGCAAATCTATTATGCACAAAAAGGGTACAAACCATCGCTTGATTATCTTCAACAGCACCGAAACGATAAATACAAGACAGAATACGATTTACTGGAAGCAAAGTGTTACTTCCAATTGAAGGAATATGACAAGGCCAAGCCTCTGTTTGACGAAATAGACCCACTGTCGAATTACCTCAGCGATGAGGACATCTACATGATGGGGTTCACGCAATACCGCAATAAGAACTACAAGAAGGCCCAGGAGTCGTTTGTTCGTATTTCTGGTCTGGAATCCGGGCTTGGACAATTGGCAAACTACCAACTTGGACAGAGTTTTTTGGAAACTGGTGATAAGCAAAAGGCATTTCTTGCCCTGGGTGTTGCGAAACGAATGGATTTCAACAAAGAGATTCAGGAAATTGCACACTTTAACTATGCGAAACTCGCCTTTGTGCAAGGTGCTACCAGCAATGCAATTCAATCTACTCAGGAATTCATACGGAAGTATCCAAAGAGCGAGTACGTAGATGAAGCTCGTGGCAACCTGGCTAAGATGTTGGTTGCGACCAACAACTATAATCAGGCGATTCGTATTCTTGAGGAGATCAAGTCGTTTGACGAAAACAGTAAGAGTGTTTACCAAAAAGTAACCTACAACCGTGCTGAGCAATTGTTTGTAGACAAGCACTACGATGAATCAAAAACTTACTTCAACAAGTCGCTTCGGTTCCCGAAAGACAAACTTTTACAAGCCCAGGCCTATTACTGGTTAGGTGAAATCGACTTCGTAGAGAAACACTATCGAACCGCCCGAAGCAACTATAGCCGCATGTTAAACATGTCGGTTGCAACCAAGAGTACGTATTACACAAAGGCTCTTTATAGCATTGGCTACACGCATTACATGGAACAAGATGTTAACAAGGCCCTGAACTACTTCTCCAAGTTTGACCGAACAGCGAAAGACAAGGGATCTGCCGTGTACAACGACAATGCCTTGCGTTTGGGAGATTCGTACTTCTTAAAAAAACAGTACGACAAAGCCATCAAGGCCTACTCAGGGGTAGCGGGTGGTAAGTATCCTCAAAGCGACTATGCCATTTTCCAAACGGGAATCATTCATGGTTTACAGAAAAACCCTACGCTTAAGGTGGCCACCCTGCGCAAGATTGAAACCAAGTTCCCGAAATCTGTATTTGTTGATGACGCCTTGTATGAAATAGGTGACACGTACTTTAAATACCTGAACAAACCGGAATCGGCCTTAACTCTGTTTAACAGAATCATAAATAAGTATAAGGGAAGCGTTTATGTGCCACCAAGCTACATACGGGTTGCCAATATTTTCTTTAACAGCGGTGACAATGAAAAAGCCCTGAACTACTGTAAGAAGGTGATCACTGATTTCTCAAATACCCCTAGCTCGAAGGAAGCTTACCATTTGGGTGAGTCGGTTTCGAATGAAATGGGCCAACTGGACGAGTGGTTCACCTGGATTGAAGGTAAACCGGGTAGTAACGTAAGCATGACGTACAAGGATTCTGTTTTATACGAAACGTCGCTTCAGAAATACCGTATGGGCGACTGTGAAGGCGCAACAAAAGGCTTCACCTCCTACTTAAAGCGTTTTAACAAATCAGGTTACTTTACCGTACAGGCACACTACTACCTGGCCGAATGTGCTTACAGTGAAGACAAGTACGATATGGCTGTAGAGCACTACAAATACGTTGCTGACCAATCGTTAAGTGAATATTTGGAAGATGCTACCTACAAATTGGCCGAGTTACTTTACTGGCAAAAGAAATACACCCAGGCTCTCCCCTATTTCAGTAAGCTTGAGCGACTGGCAAATACCAAGGCACACTTCACATCGGCCGTTGTGGGTCAGATGCGATGTAACTACACACTGGGTAACATGGATGCGGCGAAAAAGAACGCCACAGACGTATTACCAATAGAAAACATTGAAACGGAATACCTTATTGAAGCCAATTTGGTTCTGGGCCGTATTCAGTACAATGCAGGAAACTACCTAACGTCTATGTTCCATCTGGATTTTGTAGTGAAAGAATCAACTACGGAAGAAGGTGCCGAGGCGCAGTACTATCGATGTTTGGTGCTGTATAAGCAGGAAAAAACAGACGAAAGCAGAAGTGCTGTCTTCACCTTAAGCAGTGACTATGCTTCGTACGAATACTGGGTTGTAAAAGGATTTATTCTTCTTTCTGATATTTACGTAGCAGAGAAAGACTACTTCCAGGCACGAGCCA
>JAEPQQ010000012.1:43458-61285 GCA_017640445.1 Bacteroidia bacterium
CAGAATCTTCAGGAAGCCTACAAAGGCGACCAGTCATTACTTGATGAGATCAGTGCCAAGTTGGAAACACTGGATGAGCTGGAAAAGATGGAAGGTAGTGATGAAGGTGGACTTGAAGAAGAAGGAGAAGGCGAATAGCCTTACTCTTTCTCGTCTCGATTCTGCAAATATTCCTTGTACAAGCTTCGAACGATTCCATCAGACAACCCCATCTTGGGGACGTAGATCTTCCGCGTATTGGTGTGATTAATCACTCTGAGGAAAATTTCGCAGGCTGGTAAAATTACATCGGCCCGATCCGGGTTTAGATTGTATGTTACAATGCGCTCGGAGTAGCTGAGTTCCTTTAGCTCTGAATAGAATGCCTTTAACGTATTACTGGTAATGTGAAAGTCGGAATTTCGACGACGTTTCATCTTGTATATCTTATTGATGTTACCCCCCGAGCCTAATATCGGGATTTCACTATCAATCAATTTGTACTCTTTTAGCCAGGATTTTAGTCGTTTAAACTCGTCTTTTTCAACCTGGTCGTACATGTATCGTATGGTGCCGATGTTGAACGACTCGCGATGCGTTTTTTTCTTGTTGTGATACGTAAGTTCGGTACTCCCTCCACCAACGTCCATGTAAAGAATACGTTCCTTTTCCTTAATAAATTTTGGAAGCTCTTCACCGGAAATCACATTTGCCTCCTGATCTCCTGAAATAATATCGATCTGAATGTTACACTTATTCTTGATGTGTTCGACAATAACCGGCCCGTTCACTGCATCTCTCATGGCCGACGTAGCGTATGCTTTGTAGGCGATGATGTTCTGTGATGCCATGAGGTGTTTGAAGGATAACATGGTGTCCACCATTTGCTTTTCCTTTTCGATACTGATCCTCCCCAGGGTGAATGCATCCTCACCAAGCCGCAATGGCACACGAAGAAGAATACCTTTCCGGAAAAAAGGTCCATTCTCCGTCTCAAACACATAGGTAAGTAAGAACCGAATTGCATTTGACCCAATATCTATGGAGCCAAACTTAAGTGGTTTCAAGGGCGGTTCGTTTAGACAGATACGTATAGAAGTCGGCTTGGCTCCGTTTATCGCCTTCACCGTTGTTCACATAGGTGTTACTCATTTTCTCATCAAATAAACGAGCCTTTGTGTTATCTGTCAACTGAATGTGTAAAAAATCCATGATTTCCTGCTGTAAACGAATGTCATAAACCGGCGATGCTACTTCGATACGTCGATCGAGATTTCTTGACATCCAATCGGCCGAAGAGATATACATCTTTCGGTCTTCATTTTTACCAAAAACAAAAACCCTTGCATGTTCGAGGTAGGCATCAAGTATGCTTATGGCGTGGATGTTTCCTTTTTTGTTTTCCTCAGGGATGAGTGAACAAATGCCTCGAATAATGAGATCAATTTTAACCCCTTTCCCAGCAGCCTCGTAGAGTTTTTCAATCATCTCAGTATCCACCAGGCTGTTTGATTTAACCAAAACGTAGCCATCTTTTCCTCGTTGGGCTCTGTTTATTTGTTCGTCAACCAGACGAATCAACGACGATCTCATATAACGAGGGCTTACCAACAAGTGTTTAAACTTGATGGCCAGATACGGCTTTTCAATGAAGCTAAACACGGTTTCCACCTCATCGGTGATTTCTTCATTGGCCGTTAACAAAGAGATATCAGAGTAAATATTGGCTGTACCTTCATGAAAATTACCGGTTCCAATGTGTGCAATTTTTTTAAGTTGTCCTTTATCCTTAAATTCAATTAAGATCAACTTAGAATGAATCTTCAATCCGGGAGAGCTCAGCACCAGTTTAACACCTTCGTCGGTTAGTGTCTTGGCCCAATGCAGATTAGCTGCTTCATCAAACCGAGCTTGTAGTTCAATTACAGCTACTACTTCCTTACCGTTCTTTACTGCGTTAATCAACGCATTGATGATTCTGGAGTCAGACGCCACGCGATATAGGGTAACACTGATCGACTTCACCTTTGGCGAAATTGCGGCCTCTCTCAGTAGATCAATGATGTAATCGAAGTTCTGATAAGGGTAATGCAACAGCACATCTTGTTTAACAATTGCTTGAATGATGCTTCTGTTTTGCTCCAGGTATGCATGTTTGAGAGGCTTTACGCGTTTATTAACCAGCGATCCGCCACCAACATTAGGAAACTTCATAAAGTCTTTGAAGTTATGGTACCGTTCTCCCGGTATGATGTTTTCCTCATCGGCCAGGTTCATTCGGCGAATTAGGAACTGAAGATGTTCTTCAGGCATGTCTTTGTCATAGATCAAACGAAGTGGTTCTCCCTTCTTCCTTTTCTCCAAACTCTTTTTGATCTTGTCGTAAAACCCTACTACAATATCGTCGTCCAAATCAAGCTCGGCATCCCGTGTAATCTTAAATACATGGGACACAAAGTTGTGGGAATTGAAAATCTTAAATATTCTAGCAAGGTTGGCGCGTATTACATCGTCGAGGTAGATGATGTACTTCTTTCCATCTACTTCCGGTAGCACCAAAAACCGACTCAACCGCTTACGTGGAATTTCAACAATGGCGTATTCCTCCTTATCGTCTCCATCCTGAAAACGTATAAAGAGGTAATTCGCATCGTCGCTGAGATAGGGAAACTTCTTTAGCTTACTAATCATGATAGGAACCAAAATTGGTTCCACTTCCTGAACGTAATATTCCTCTACAAACTTCTGCTGCTTCTTATTGAGCTGGGTTTCGTTAATAATGAAAATATCTTCCTTACCCAGTTCCTTTATAATGGACCGGTAAATCTTGCTAAACTTAGTCTGTTGTCTTACTACCGTCTCGTGAATGTGGTTCATTACCCTTTGAGGGGGGTCTTCCATTACCTGGTTGTTTTTCTTATGAACCTTTATCAGGCGCCGTATGGTGGCTACGCGTACGCGAAAAAACTCATCCAGGTTGTTTGAGAAGATACCCAGAAAACGCATTCGCTCCACCAAGGGATTACGCTTGTCCTGAGCTTCTTGTAAAACACGTTCATTAAACGATAACCAACTGATTTCGCGGTTAATAGTTTTCATTGTGGTAAATCTTGATGTGGTTATAAAAATCTGAACGGTTTTATCTATCAACCCGTTTCAAATCCTTAATAATTAAGCAAGTAGGACACGCCTATTTTAATACTTCTTGATTTCCCGATGGCTTTGGTAAATAAACCATTGGACGAGAGAATCGGATCTCCGTAGCGATCTATGGAATATTCCGTTGGGCGTCCCTGACCATATTTGATGTTGATCTCAACTGGGTTCATACCTCTCCAGAAATGGAAACCTAATGAGGCAACTGGTACAACAAACCCTTTGTTTTCGGGTGTGGCCGGATCACTTGTATTATCCAGGCGAATTAGGCCTAGTTTGTTGTACTCTAAACCAACTCCTAATGATACGCCATAGTCCTTTTCCGATTCGTATGTAGAACCTGATCCAACGTATAGTTTAGCATATAGCGGAATCTGAATGCTTCCAAAGCCTTCTACCGAACCAACTGCCACTTCCGAGGGAGGCGGTCCAACCTGTCCCAACCCGATTGAAATTGGTGAACTTACTGCTATTGCCGTATTTTCATCCAGGGTTCGAACGTTATACCGGGGTTCAAGACCAAATGAGAACACATTGTAGGCAAATGACTGATATGGAATTTCACGAAACTCCTGTACTTCCTGACCATCAACAATTACAATGTTACCAGTAGGTGCATATTCCATTCGCAAGGGCGACCAAATAAAATCGAAGTAAGCCGTTGAATGAAAGGATAAAAAGAAGTTCTCGTTGTAATCGTTATCGCTCTGGGCAACTGCTCCAAGGGTAGAAACACCGATCAACGAAAGGATAGCAATGAATTTTCTCATTAATATTGTTTAAGATGATAACGTAAAAATACGACACAAGTTTTCATTTTCAATGTCAATTTCATGTTTCTTTTGCCATATGCCCGGTCAATGGATAAAAGCCATAAAAAACCAGACAGAAAGCCACTATTCCTTGCTGACGTTCGAGATAAGACTCCAACAGGAAGCTAATAAAAAATACAGTTAGTAATCCTAAAAACACCGGTGAGTCGACACGGTTAAGATAGGCCAGCCCGAATACGATTATCAATAAACCAGCGGCAAAAATTCCATGTGCCATACTCATCTCTAAAAACTGGTTATGGGGCCCGATGCGGTTTTCAGGGTATAACACCGTGCGGTTTCGCCTGTATTGATCCTGCATCGCCTCGTCAACACGCGATGTGCCTACACCTAACCAGGGGTGTTCTTTAAAAACACCAGTGCCCGTTTTCCAAGCCTCAACTCGCATGGCAAGCGACTTGTAGTTAATGTCTTTACCGGATTGTACAGCTTCAAAATCTTCGGCCGAATTCAGTACTTTATTACGAAAGGACGTTGAAAATTGGTATCCAATCAAGGGTACTGTCAACAATAGCCCAAGGCCAATAATCAAGGGTTTGATCCGACCTGTTTCTTTCGCCTTTACCAGAATAAAAACGCCAACCGAAGCATAAAACGCCAATAAACCGGTTCTGGATGCCAAAATATGAATCATTAACAGCAGCACAATAAGTAATACCCGCCAAACTCCTTTGTACTGTCCTCCTTGCAAGAAGTAAACCGCCACCCAAATACCCAGGGCCTGATAAACCCCAAAATAAATGTGATGGATATTCCCTAAGAGTGGTATGTGTTTACTTTGGAGCAGCAGCTTATTAATTTCCTCATAGTTCAGTGCATAATTAACTCCGCTAATCACTGCAACCAGTGCGATCACGGAAACAAAAAACAGCCAGGAATTTTCAAACTTGCAATCCCGCTTGGGAATGCACATCATATACAAAGGCACTATGATCAAAGGGGCTTTAAGCATTACTTCGGCTAGCCAAACACTGGTAGTGCTCGTTCTTAATCCATCAAAAAGGATAAGGATAAACCAAATGACAAAGGCTGAAAACATCCATTTAAAATCACGCGAAGCGCTTGCCAGCGGACGTTTTCCAAGTAGCAGCACTACCACCACCCACACGGCCATAAGACCAATGCTTATGGACAACAGGGCACGACTAAAAAAGGCTGAAGTCGCAAAAAGAAGAAAGGGGGTAAACGCGACCCAATGGTTGATTATTGGATGTTGCTTATCGCGCAAAACTTACTTCAACCTTCTGGCGATCTTGAATCTCAATATCTGTCATTGCAGTGGGCGACAAACGAATGATGTTTCCGGTTTTTTTATCGAGTTCATGGTTACTCACTACCTTAACAAAGACAGATTTACTATTCTCTCGGTTGGTTACCATAATTGTGCTTCCAATTCGAGCTGTGTGATGAGAACACACGCGGTAATTAGATGCATTTCTGTTGGCCATGTCAAACGTTTCCACCATACCTCGCTCCGACACTTTTTCCACATCGTACTTCGGAAGTCTTTCAACTTTCACCTCGTAGGCATCCGTAGAAACAGGTTCGATCTTTTTCTCGGCGACATCGTCGTCTTTTGGATCAATGCGTTTTCTAAGTTTGTGCGATTTAGCCTTTGACACATCAACCTGTTGCTGCGCTTCAATCATTGCATTGTCGTGGTCTTCCTTCTCTTCTTCAGAAGCCGGAACCATTATTTGCTGCCCTACAGTTAACACATCGGTTTCGAGGCCATTCAGGTTTTTAAGCACATCCACTTTGGTGGAATACAGCATAGAAATGGAGTACAGTGTTTCTCCTTTGGCTACTGTATGATATCGTGCAAACGTCGATTTCTTTTGTGTTCCCTGAGCCGACGAAGGTGTTGTAACCTTTTCTCCCGAAAAGTATTCCTTAACGGCAGTTTCCTCCATAGGAGCATCCTTACCCGTTGGGATCAAAAGCACCTGATCAACCCGAAGTAACTGATCTGAACCAGGGTTTGCCAGTATAATCTCGTTTAACGACACCCCATAGCGCCGGCTAATGGAAAACAAGCCCTGCGACTTCTCCACCTGATGCATAATGAAGATCTTTCCATTCTTCACCTTGGTTCCTATTGAATCTTTGGGACCACTAAGAGCCATCGCCCCGGTAGCGGTCATCAGGCATATGATTGTTATGATCGTTCTTATATTCTTCATTTCAAGTGCATTTAATTGATTTAATCATGGGCAAGTTCCATTCCAAACAAAATTATTACCTTCCAAGTAATTTTTTGAGGTAATTTGCGCACAGCATATCCATATATCCACTCTCATTGTTGTCTAAATGAAACACTTTTTAAGTCTTGCTCTACTCTTTTTGCAGATTCAGGTTTTTGCACAGGATTCTAGTCTGAAGATTGTCCACTTTAAGGTTCAGGAAGAAATTTCGCCTTCGGCAAGCCGCCTCGTTAAGAAAGCCCTGGCAACTGCCACCGAACAAGAAGCGGATGCGGTTATCCTGGAGCTCGATACGTATGGAGGGTTACTGTTGGATGCAGATAGTATACGAATTGATATACTCGACTTTGAAAAACCTGTTTATGCCTTCATCAACAAGAATTCAGGATCGGCCGGTGCACTAATATCAATTGCCTGTGATAAGATCTTTATGGCGCCCGGTGCAACAATCGGATCAGCCACCGTTGTAGATGGATCGGGGCAGGTATTGCCCGACAAATACCAGTCGTATATGCGTTCCATCATGCGCTCTACGGCTGAAAGTCATGGCAGCGACACCTTGATTCAAGATGGGGATACGTCTATTGTATATGTCCGCGACCCGAAAATTGCAGAGGCTATGGTGGATGAACGCATTGAGATCGAAGGTCTTATACCAAACGATCGGATATTAGCCTTTACAACATCAGAAGCTATTGATAATCATTATTGTGAGGGGGAGGCAGAAAGCCTCAACGACATCTTCAAGCAAGAGGGTTGGGAACAACCAACGGTGGTAAAAGTGGAGAAATCAAGACTGGATAAAATTGTTGGATTCCTCGCGAACCCTGCGCTACAGGGTGCTTTAATAATGATCATTTTTTGGGGTATCTTCTTTGAAATTCGTACACCTGGAATTGGCTTTCCGCTCGCTGCGGCAGTGGCAGCGGCGATGTTGTACTTCGCCCCTCTTTACCTGGATGGTTTGGCGGCAAACTGGGAGATTCTCTTATTTATTGTGGGTATTGTACTCATTGGGTTTGAAGTTTTTGTCATACCCGGATTTGGTGTTGCCGGTATAACCGGAATTTTACTAACCGTAGGAAGTTTGGTACTTAGCCTGATTCGAAACGTTGATTTTGATTTTTCGACGACTACGGAAGACGACATTAGCGCGGCGCTGTTAATGGTGTTTATTGCTCTGGTCGGTTTTATACTGGGTGCATTCCTCTTTGGCCGTGGTATGATGAGCAGCCCATTGTTCAAGCGACTCGTGTTATCTGACACGTTGAAAGATGCAAAAGCCGGTGTTCATATCCCAACAGATCAGTCAACCAATATGGTAGGCAAAAAAGGCAAGGCCCATACTTCTATCCGGCCAATGGGAAAAGCCAAAATAGACGGTGTTATTATGGATGTAAAAAGCATGGGCGACTTTATTGATGAAGGTGCTAATGTGCGAATAGTAAGCAAAGAGCTTGGTTACTGGGTTGTTGAGGAAATTGGCTAAGCACCATTGAAAGTACTAATAGCTCGATTTAGCTCAATCGGAGACGTGGTTTTAACTACTCCGGTTATCCGCTGTGTAAAGAAGCAAGTTCCCAACTGTGAGGTTCACTTCGTTACGAAAAAGGCCTTTGCAGGTCTTGTAAAAACAAATCCTTACATCGACAAGGTTTGGGAGCTGAAAGACGACTTTAATACGCTGGTTAATGAGTTAAAATCTGAGAATTTTGATGTTCTCATAGACCTACATAACAATCTCAGAACAAAGAGGTTACGGTTCAACTTGGGAATCAAGCGGCTGGCGTTAGACAAAATAAACCTCCAGAAATGGTTGATCGTTAATCTGAAAGTAAACCGGTTACCAGATGTGCATATTGTTCAACGCAACCTGGATGTTGTAAAATCACTTGGCGTTGTCGATGACCAACAAGGTTTGGACTATTTCATCCCACCTAACACTGAAATTCCGGCCACTATTGAGTTACCTCAAACGTTTGTTTGTTATGCCATTGGTGGACAACATGCCACGAAGAAAATGCCTCTAAAAAGAATCGTAGAACTGTGCTCTACGATTAACCAACCTGTGGTGTTAATTGGTGGGAAGGAAGATACAGACGTTGGGGCACAGATAGAAGCTACTTGTAACCATGTAATCTCACTTTGTGGCCAATTGTCTATTGACCAAAGTGCCCTGATAATTGACAGGTCGCAGTGGCTCATTACGCACGATACTGGTATGATGCATATAGGTGCTGCCCTAGGAAAAAGAATCGCATCCATTTGGGGGAACACCATCCCGGAGTTCGGGATGTACCCCTATCGATCGGACACTGCCTCTCAAGTTTTTGAGGTAAACGGCCTGAGTTGTAGACCTTGTTCCAAAATTGGTCATGAAAAATGCCCTAAAGGGCACTTCCAATGCATGATGAACCAGAATCTTGAGGAAATAGCCTCCCTGATACATACAACTGCCGGGTAGTAGGTTATTTGAACCGAACCCAACGGTTCTCTTCGCCGGTACAATCGTATACGTCCAGTTTCAGGTGCTCGCCAAGCTCCATCCCCAGGTTTAAAGCCTCGTTGGAAGAATTGGTGCTGAAAATCATGTCGCGTTTACGGTTCGAATAGATAAGATTTATTCTCACTTCGAAGTCTTTGAGTTCGGTGATCGCACCTGTTTGGTATGAACCAATGCGCTGACTGGTACGAGTAGGAAAAATATTGAGGTATTCAACCCGATCGAAGGAGATCCATTTACCACTGTGCCAGCCTAACAAGCTAAACGTAAAGCGGTAAAGTTTTAATCTCAGGTCAACCTGAGCCGAAATTTTAGAAAACACGACAAGGACTCCGAGCAAAGCAGGTAGTAGAAAGATGGGGTTAAAGTCAGCGATGGTCTGGTAGGTAAAACCAATGATCATTACCCAACCGACAAGTCGGACAGGTAAGGGAAAATAGGAACGTAATGCATAAGTAAAGTGTTGGTTTTTAATGTATTTGGTCATTCAAGAAAGGTTTTATTATTACAACGAAGTGATCCATCTAAATGTTACGAACATCGAGCTCAATTGAACTTTTAGTTCACAATTTTAACTTTTACTGAACCAAGTAGTCCAGTTATTGTTACTATTGAAGTACGATGAAAAACCTGCTGGAAACTTACCACGCAACACGAAAAAAGTCGGTCGACATTTGCCTTCCATTGAACACCGAAGACTATGTACCACAACCTGTTTATTTTGCCAGTCCTGCGAAGTGGCAACTGGCTCACATAACCTGGTTCTTTGAGGAAATGATTCTCAAACCACATGTAAAGAACTACAAAGAATTCCATCCGGACTTTAGCTTTTTATTCAACAGTTATTACCAAACGATTGGAGAACGAACTGTTCGAGCCGATCGTGGTAATATTACCAGGCCTAAGGTAGAGGAAGTGTACGCCTACAGGCGTTATGTAGATGATCATATGACGTCGTTGTTAGCGTCCGAACCAAACAACGAAATAAGGAACCTGGTCATTCTAGGAATCCAACATGAGCAACAACATCAGGAACTGATGTATACTGATCTTAAGTATCTCCTCGGGCACAACCCTTTATTCCCGGTTTATGAAGCCAACACCGACCTTACTAATGGCAGAAACAGACATACTGGTTGGCTGGAAATGGATGAAGGCGTCTACCCTATTGGTTATACATCAGACGGCTTCTGCTTTGACAATGAACTTGGCCCTCATAAGGTATACCTCCAGCCCTATCACATCTCAAAAAGCCTCGTTACCAATGGTGAATACCTTGAATTCATCCAGTCGGATGGCTACAAAACATTCAACTATTGGCTCGACGAAGCCTGGACCTGGGTAAACGAACATACCGTAAACCACCCGCTCTACTGGCATTTGATTGATGGAAAATGGTATCAATACACGCTTGCTGGTCTCAAACCACTGGATATGGACGCACCCGTTTGCCACGTCTCCTTTTACGAAGCCAACGCCTACGCCAACTGGAAAGGACTTCGACTGCCCACCGAATTTGAATGGGAAGCCGCTGCCAACCAATTGGACTGGGGCCAACGCTGGGAATGGACAAATTCGGCCTATCTGCCCTATCCGGGTTTTAAGATTGCCGATGGTGCCGTTGGTGAGTACAACGGCAAGTTTATGGTAAACCAAATGGTTTTACGAGGAGCATCGGGTGCAACTTCGGATAATCACAGCAGAACAACGTACAGAAATTTCTTTCACCCTCACTTTCAATGGCAATTTTCTGGCATCCGCCTGGCCAAGTAACATGACAGAACAGTTTAGAATTGACGTAGAACACGGCTTGGCTTCACAACCGAAAACACTACCTTCCAAGTATTTTTACGATGAAATTGGTGACGACCTTTTTGTAAAAATCATGCACATGCCTGAATACTACCTAACCCGGGCCGAACTTGAGATTTTCCAACATCAGACCGATCGCATTATCAGTTCCCTAGAACAGAAATCCGACACCTACTTTGAGCTTATTGAACTGGGGGCAGGAGACGGAACCAAAACCAAAAAATTGCTATCTCGGTTATTGGAGAAAGGGTTCGATTTCGACTATCTGCCTGTGGATATATCGCAACACGCCCTGGACAATCTGAACGAGTCTCTTTCAAAAGAACTACCCGCTTTACAAGTAAGAACCCAACAAGGCGACTACTTTGAAATACTCGAATCGTTAAAAGAAAGCAGAAACCCAAAAGTGGTTTTATTCCTCGGTTCGAATATTGGTAATCTTTCTGATGAGAAAGCTTCTGAGTTTATCTATCGACTCGGGTCAAATCTTCAGGCAAACGACATGTTATTCCTCGGTGTGGATCTAATCAAATCAGAAGACATTGTTTTACCCGCTTACAACGACAAACAGGGTATAACGCGCGACTTTAACCTCAATCTACTGACTCGAATAAACAATGAGCTCGGTGGTAATTTCGACCTTAATGGTTTTGTCCATGCGCCCGAATATTCTGAAACAGAAGGAATTGCGAGAAGTTTTATAGAAAGCACTAAAGACCAAGTGGTTACACTAGGCTGCGACGGTCCAACGTTTGCTTTTGAGAAGGGTGAGAAAATTCATACCGAGATCTCCCGCAAATACAATGACGAAGTGCTTAAAAGCATCATCAAACATACCGATTTCAAGATACAGGCCAAACTAATGGATAGTCAATCGTTTTTCGCCGATTACGTTCTAAAAAGAACCTAATGCACAGTGAAAAACCGAAATATCTAGGAATGTTGGGGCTGGGAAGTCGCGCAAGCCTTTATTACCTAGAGCGCCTTAATGCAGTTTACAACGAAAAAAATGGAGGGTACAGCACCTGTCCTGTAAAGTTGTTGAACGCGAACTTTGATCACATTAATCCTTTCCTCCCCAACCAATTCGACGTTCTTGAAAAACGGATCTGGCCCTACCTGGTTGAATTGGTCTCAATGGGTGTAGAGGGTATACTGGTTCCGAACATTACGCTTCACGAAACACTTGATCGCTGTTGGCAACAATTAGGCACCAACATACCATTGCATCATCCACTCGAAGCCACTTGTGTGAAACTACGGCAAATGAAGAAAAACTCCGTAATCGTTTTAGGTTCGAGGTACACGATGACTTCTACCTACATTCCAGATTATTTCAAAAAGCAAGGCATAACCGTGGAAGTACCTCAGGAAAAGATGATTGAAACCTCGGAAAACATGCGCCAATTACTTTACAAAAAGAACGAAAAGGAAAACGACATGGAGGAGTTCTCTCAACTCATAAAAAAACTCACTCAATCTACTACCGTGGTCTTAGCCTGCACGGAACTTTCAACACTCAACCTAAATAATATAGAGGAAGGCATTCTGGATATGGCTAGCTTACAAATAGAATCGGCTCTACATCAAATAATTTAATACAAAATGGGAAATAAATTAGATAACGCAACCCGCCTCTATCTCGAAGGAATTCGCGATGGAAATCCAAAAGAGGCCATTGAAAAGTATACCGGGCAACGTTACCGACAACATAGCACCGGGGTTAAAGATGGTAAAGAAGGCTTTTTAGAATTTTTTGAAGACTTTATAAAACGAAACCCCAAAAGGGAAATCGATATTATCAGAGGTTGGGAAGACGGTCGATACGTTTTTGTTCAGGCCTATCAGAGTTTGAACGATGGAAAAAGCAGGTGGATTACCACCGACTTCTTTGATACCGACGACGAAGACCGAATGATTGAACACTGGGACGTAATTTCGGCTTATTCCGATAAGTTATCCCCTTCTGGTCGTACTTCGATTGATGGAGAAACAACCATTACCGATCTGGATAAGACCGAAGAGAATAAGGCTATTGTTCGCGCCGTTCTTGAAGGTAGTTTGATGCGTGGTGGAGACCTTTCGGTTATTGATCAATACATTGCACCGGAGTACATTCAACACAACCCGGATGTACCCGATGGTCGTGAGCCTTTTAAGGCTTTGGCCTCTTCGCCTGACCGCCCGCTCAATTACGACGAAATTGTGTTACTTGTTGGGCAAGGGAACTTCGTGGCCACATTAAGCCGCGCCAATTGGAACGATGGTGAACTCAATCAGGACTATGCGCAAGTAGACATTTTTAGGCTGGCCAATGGAAAGATTGTTGAACACTGGGACAATGTGGAACCTGTACCTGAAACCCACGTGAATAGTGGTAAGTTTTAGAACCTCTTACCTTTGATACTTTCCATGTCTGTTAAACACTCAATATATCGTAACATCCAGGTGTTATCTGCACTCTGTACCGTTGTCTTTTCCTGGTCGATAAACGCCAAAGCCCAGGAAACTGCCAAGGATAGATGGCCCGTACCGGATACATTCCAGCAGTTTTACAGTGTTAATTACAACCTCACCATCGACAAATTTGAACGGGAGCACGAGTCACTCTACGGTAAGTCGGCTAAAATGATTCCATTCCGTTCGGGTCGCAGGTTTGGTTTTGTTAAACCTGGTAAACCAAATAAATGGCTGATTTCACCTCGATTTGCACAAGTATATGGAGTCTATAAAGATCTAGCCATTGTTAAAGACACCAGCTACGACTATGGTTTGATCAATAAGCAGGGTGACTATCTGACCTACCCCATATACAACAACTTAATGAGAGAAGGTAACCTGTTCAGAGGCACCTACTACGTTTCAGGAGACACCGCCTATGATCTGCCAGATGGATATAATGCGTATATGCGAAATGACTTTTTCAACGAAAAAGGCGAGTTTCTTTTCAGCGAAAATGTCCATGACATGCAAAGTTTCACAAATGGAGACAGCCTGGCCTGGTTTCGATTTGGGAGAACTTACAGCATACGAAGTTCAAAGGGGAACCTGATAAAACAAGTTAAGAACACAAAGCATAGAAGCTTTGTGGCGATAAACGATAACAAGCTCATATTCAAAGAACTAAAAGACGAACAACTGTACTATACTGCTGAAACATCCGAAGGCAAAAAGGTGTTTAGTTTACCGATTTCATTTTCCTATTTGCAAGGTATTGTACAGTTAAGCGATAATGTTTTTGGCTTGTTGGCCGGCGAAGGAGACTATTTGTTTTGTGATGCAGTAGGCAATCTCCTCCCCTATGGTAGTTACTCCTGGGCCATTGGTTTCTTTCAATCCTACCCTTCCTTTTTTAATCAGGAGTACTTCATTGTAGTAAAGGATAAACGGCATTATGGGGTAGTTGATCGCAACGGCCGGGTTGTTCTGGATTTTGCGTTCAACCGAATCCACTACCCTGTTAATCATGAAGTGTTTACCGAAGACACTTCCGGGAAAAGGGCCTTCTTCAATCTAAAAACACGGAAATGGTCAACGCCCTACGCTAAAATTAAGCAGTTTGACCTAATGCAGGCTGTTCATCATCACCGTTCCTTGCAGCGCCATTATGGCTTTCAAGAAGATTATTGCCTGGGTTATGGATTTGAGATAACGGAAGAAATTGAAAACGGCGATACATCGCGGTACATCGACCCGCAACGCAACTACTTTATGTTCTACGACCGCAAGGGGAAAACTCGATTAAAGCTGGACACTTCCATTCGTTTTGTTGGTGTTTTTACGGAAGGATTGGCCCCTGCCGGAAGCCACAAATACGGCCTGGGGTTCATCGACAAAAAAGGTAAGTGGGTGGTGCCCCCCATATACGAGCTCGCGGTTGCTGGTGCTTATCCCATGCCCTATCTCGTAATTCCCGAATTCAAGGGTGGGTATGCCTACATCAAATCATTTAAAGGTTACGTAGACCGAAAAGGGCGGCCGTATTTCGATGGTGAGCGAATGATGGATCGGTACGACTTTAGTCATTAATTTTACCCAATGGAAGCAATCAACCTGGTAGAAAAACTTTCGACCTTTTCCGATTACTGGAATCCACGAATTGTTGGTGAATTGAACGGTCAACATGTAAAACTGGCAAAATTTAAGGGTGCCTTTGTATGGCACAAACACGACCACGAAGACGAGCTGTTTTACGTAGTTGACGGAGAGTTTGACCTGGAGTTCCGCGACAAGATAATACATCTCAAAAAGGGGGAATTTGCCATTGCCCCAAAGGGTGTTGAGCACAGACCAGTTGCGGAAAACGAAGTTTCAGTGATGCTTTTTGAACCGGCTTCCACCGTTAATACCGGGGATCAGCAAAGCGACCTAAGGCGCGACAAATTGGATCGAATTTAGGGTTAGATCCATCCTCCCGTTGCATTGGGACGATGACTGCGGTAAGTCTTGTTCACAATTATGTGCATCAAAACATCGGCCAGGGTTTTGAGTCCTACAAACAGTAAAAATGCCTTATCCATTCGAGCGGCATCGCCTGTAAAACCAAAGATGATCAATAAATGCATAGGTACTACACGTAGGTATGGTTGAAACATAACCAGTCCCGCCAAAGTGGGTTGTTGCTTATCTCGTTTGAGATCGGAAATGGTAGACAGCACCGTATTTCCAATCAATGCAAGAAGAAGCCAACGCATTAAATCAAATTCCACTTTACCCGGCACCTGCCCCATCATAGTAAGTAAGAAAACGAAGTAAACCACATGAAATAAACCATAATGGATAAGGAAAAAGAAGGCAATACCATACTTTCCGCTCCCGGCCTGGCCCATCCTACCGAGACCAATTAACCGTATAAAGTACTGAATACCAATAAAAACCGATTGTAGGTAGTACAACACCACAATGGTAGAGGCGGTAGTAGCATCCTGCAGGTATGCCACAAAAATGGCAAGGTTAAATACTACGACCAGCCATAATTCCTGATCAGACAATATATTTCCAAGCCAAGTTTTCTTCATTTGTCACAATTATACTGACGATTTGACACAGTTTATCGATTCATATCCCAAAATAGGGTTTGGTAAACAATTTGAGGTATCTGTCGAAAAAAAACATCAAGAATGCAGAAAGGAAAGGTTTCAGTAAATACGGAAAACATTTTTCCCATCATCAAGAAGTTTCTTTATACCGATCATGAGATCTTCTTACGTGAATTGATATCAAACGCTGTTGACGCCTCTAACAAATTGCGCGTTTTGGCGGCAAAAGGAGAGAAAACGGGTAAAACAGACGACTTAAAAATTACCATTAGCCTCGACAAAGAAGCCAAAACCTTGACCATTAGCGACAAAGGTATTGGTATGACAGCTGAAGAGATTGACAAGTACATCAATCAAATTGCCTTTAGCGGTGCTGAGGAGTTTGTTGAGAAATTTAAGGACGATCAAGAATCGGCTAATATCATTGGGCACTTCGGCCTTGGTTTCTACTCTGCCTTTATGGTTGCTGACAAAGTTGAAATCATAACCAAGAGTTATCAAAAAGACACCGATGCAGCTCACTGGGTTTGTGAAGGTACCACCGACTTTAAAATAACAAAAGGCAAGCGCAAAAAGAGAGGAACCGACATTGTATTGCACATCAATGAAGATTCTGCTGAATTCCTTGAAGATGCCAAGATCAATGGCCTTTTGAACAAGTATTGTAAGTTCCTTCCTATTGAAATCGAGTTTGATGAAAAAGTCATCAATAACACAAACCCTTTATGGAAAAAGAACCCTTCTGACCTCACCGACGAAGACTATATCAAGTTCTACGAAGAGTTATATCCATTTGCCGAGAAACCACTCTTTTGGATACACCTGAACGTTGACTATCCATTCAACCTCACGGGTGTATTGTATTTCCCCAAAATCAAGAAAGACATAGACCCCAACCGAAATAAGATTCAGTTGTACTCAAATCAGGTTTTTGTAACGGATAACGTTGAAGACATTGTTCCGGAATACCTGATGCTGCTACACGGGGTAATAGACAGTCCGGACATTCCATTGAACGTATCACGAAGTGCGTTGCAGGCAGACGGAAACGTGAAAAAGATCACGGGGCACATCAGCAAAAAGGTTGCCGACAAGCTTAACGAGCTTTACAAAAAAGATGCGAAAGACTTCGAAGACAAATGGGGCAGCATTAACCTTTTTGTAAAGTACGGAATGATCAGCGACGAAAAGTTCTATGATCGAACTAAGAAGATTTGCCTAATGAAGGATGTAGACGGCAAGCACACCGTTCTTGACCAATACGTCGAAGACATCCGACCGAATCAAACCGACAAAAACGACACAACAATAGCCCTTTACGCTTCCAATCTGGATGATCAATACAGTTTTGTTCAAAAGGCCAAAGACAAAGGTTACAACGTTTTGTTAATGGATGAAGTTATTGACAACCACTTTGTTTCCAACATTGAGCAAAAACTTGATAAAGTAATGCTCAAGCGGGTTGATGCCGATACCATTGACAAGCTGATCGACAAGGACGAACAATCGGAATCGGTTTTGAGCGAAGATGAAGTAACTAAGCTAAAAGAAGCGTTCGAAAACCATGTTGATGGTGAAACATTCCAGGTCCAAACCGTTACGCTTTCACCTAACGACGACTTTATAACGCTTACACGCTCAGAGTGGGAAAGACGAATGAGCGAAATGGGCAATATGGGTGGTATGGCCATGTTTGGTTCAATGCCCGAGAAATATTCATTAAGTGTTAACTCCAATCACTCGCTTTCAAAACGTGTATTAGAAGCGAAAGAAGACGAACAAAAGGAGCTAATGCATAACGCACTTGACCTGGCAAAACTTGCTCAGAACCTGTTAAAGGGAAAAGAGCTGAGTGAATTTATCAAACGACAGGAAGCACGACTTTAGACTAATTTTTCAATCTACGTATAAAGGTCTTATGGCATCTCGCTGTAAGACCTTTTTTTATAAAATCCGTATATTTGGTAAGCTATGAACGACCTGATCACCCTGAAAATATTTGACAATTCAATGGATGCTCATCTTCTGAAAACGAGACTCGAAGATGCGGAAATTCCAGTTGCTCTTTTTGATGAAACCTTCATTACCATGGACCCAATTTTGAGCAATGCGTTGGGTGGCATAAAACTGAAGATAAAGGAAGAGGACGCAGAACGGGCCCTCGACATCTTGAAGGAGATAGAAAATGCACCCGTAATAAATGAAGAAGACCAGGTGGTTACTTGCCCCAATTGCAACTCGGATAAACTGATGACGGGGTTCAAGTCGTTTAAAGGTTGGAAGGGCATCGTTTCAATGTTG
>JAEPQQ010000130.1 GCA_017640445.1 Bacteroidia bacterium
GGATTGTTCTCGTACTCCGAATAGGCGAAATAGGGATTAGGAACTATTCGTATGGTTTCCATGGCCTGTTTCCCAAACTCCAGACCATATTCGGTAGCAACATCCTTGGTGCTAAATGTGTATCTGGGGTTGGAGCGGTTTCGTTTCTCACTGGTTTCGTAGAACTTATAAGGTTGATTCACCCTCAGTTTAAAGGTAACCTTTGTTGGCGGAACAGGCATGCCATTTGCATTATATTCCATTGTGTATCCGGGTGATAAAAAGGCTGGCATTACCCACATGGCATGGTACAAAACCTGATTGTTGAGAACCTGGTAATATTGAGTCTCTGAAAGGCCACTAAGACGCTGCAAATATTCGGAGCAACCATCATAAATTGGCCCTGTTTTGTATTTGGGGTGATACAGCCCGCTATCGGTATCCATTATGTATATGTAGTGACGACCACCAAACCCACCGTATCCCGCACTAAAACTTCCACCTTGGTCGGTTGGATTCCATTTAAGGTCTCCACCATTGTTGGAGCCTTGATACGAATCTTCCCCAAGGATGATATTGAGGCGTTCGCCTGTTTCAACATTGATAGCATATCCGGGAAACCAGCTACGACCTTGCTCATTAGGATTTTCACTACCATCGCGATTTATCGAATTGTGATTACGGATTTCGAACTTTTTGGCTCCACCCTGGTTCAGGTTTGCCTCTTCGCCCATTTCCAGAACCAGGCACTGGGTCCATTGAGTTTCATCAGGGGTAAAGACGAGGTCAATGCTGCTGAGGTTGTTCAAATTGTTCCAGTCACGGCTTGCACGTGAACCGTTGTAAGCCACGCCCTGTACCTGAGTATAGTCCCGGTCGGGTTGCGGTGTTGCGGTAAACTCAATGTTTCGTGATGCCAGACGGTAAGGTGCGATTCGACCATCCCATATACCCTCATATACTTCAAAGGGGTCGAGAGAATTAGATGAAGCATCACGCTGGTCGTCTGTTGAGTAATCAGCGGGATTATTTGGATCCACGCCAACACGCCCTGATCGAATCCAGTTGTACCAGTACCCATTGTCCAGATCTCGAATTGCGGTAAGCCATTGCTTACTGTTGTCTTGCCAACTTACATCCCAGCCTAGTAAACCATTAGTCTCATCAACCTCATGGTTGCCGGGAGGTAAAACTTGTGATATGGTAACCGACATTCCCCAATCTGTCAGTTCACTTCCCGTGCTTTTCGAGGTAATTAATTGTTCATTGGTGTAATCAAGCGCATAGTCTGAAAATACCGAATCACCCGTTGTGGTATTGATTAGAACCCATCGCGATATGGAGTCGATCAAACCTTCATGACGCCTTGCAGAGTTAGTCAGGCTTGAGTCTTCTAGCAAAAAGAGTTCGAAATCACCTTGAGGGACTTTCAATGGGTCCACGATCTTAATAGAAACAGGCCCCTTGCTGATTTGATATTCCAGGTTTTCCATATACCCATTGGCAAGAATATGGTTAATACTCTTTTGCGTAAGTTCCACATCAAGACCACCATTTCCCCGGCCTTCTTTTCTGATAAGTCTGGGCCCGTCTCCGTAACCACTTTTTCGCTTTAATCCACCGAATTTGGGTTCAGATTGATGTGGTATGGCACTAAACTGTTGGATGCGCCTTCCAGCCAGATATTCCAGGTCGCGATGTCCGGGTAGTGAGGCATACGATACTACCATATAGTAATAAGGTTTGTGGTTGACCAGTCGCTTGTTGGACCCAGTAGCAAAAGCGTCTTCGGTGATGGAAATTGAATGGACCAGGCCGGCGTTAGGGCCCTCAATCATCAGTTTAGACTGTGGTTCTCCGAGTTCTTCATCAAAAGGCTTGTTTACAAGTCGACTAATACTATCTCTGAGGTCGCAACTAAAAATAGGCCGGGCCTTGTCTATGTCGTTTAGTTCAACTGTGCTGATACCGGCGTTTTTGAGTTGGTAGATGCGATATCCCTGGAAATGATAGGTTTGGGTATCACCATCTGTTTTTGTCTGTTCCTGATAGGCTTCAACCCGCTTTGTGTCATTGAAGAGGAAAACAAGTTCGTTGCTCAATTCGCGAACTTCGGTTTCCGGGGCATCCGGCCCATCCAGTAGGTCGAAACAGTTATCGAACAGCTCCTGAGCCTTTCTGCTACTCGCTCGTAACAGTTCGAGAGATCCGGTTGCACCTCCAGAGTTCGCTTTTGCCCAAACTACACCTACCGTGATCTTGTTGACAGCCCCTTGTTTAAGCGTGAAAGGGCCAGAGGTTTGGAGAAACCTTCTATCTCCGGGTTCTGCTTTCTCTACCCAGTTAGTAGGATTGGTGGTATCCGTAGTGCCAGGAAACATGTAATTTGCGCAATCACCGCTTCCCGTTCCATTGGCACCGTCGGCCGTAAGACAGTCTCCATTTTTCCATAGACCACGCAGGTAATTGTAGTAATGGATAGGAGTTTGGGGATCACCTATGTTGGAGGAGATGTCGTTGATGTAATAAACAAATTTGGACATACCCAGCTCGATGGACGTAGGAACACCATCAATGATCGTATCTGCTTTTGGGCCCTCGAAGAAGTCAACCCCAATGGATGGAGGGTTAAGTCCGTAACCCAATATGCCTTCGTCGTTATCGTCACCATTGTAACAATACCCCAAGCTTAGCCCTACGTCACAGCCAACATAGTCGTCGGAGTAATTACCGAGATCCGGATCTACCCATTGACCGAAATACGTATTGCTTAAGTTGGAACCTCGGTTAATGATACGGGTTGCATAGAAAGTCATGTTATTGATTTCGTCGTTGGTGGCATAGGCGAAGGCGGTAGTTTGTAATTCCAGCCCCTGGGCCTGACCCTGGGTTTCGGAATGAATGTTGCCTCGGTCGTTGTACACAAACCAGAGCATTTGGTCCGGTTGGACAGACGGTTTGTTTTTATCCCGTGGAATTATGTTACCACGGCACTCGGTTTGGAGTACCGGATAATCACCATTGAAAGGTTCGTACAACCCATTGCTGTCCTGATCGAAGAAAGGAGCCAGGAGGTCTGGCTCATTAGCAGTTTTACCATTTCCTGGCCAGTTCTTAATGCCGTCGGATAGGGAAACGAGATTGCCCGATTCCCAGGCTTCACGGTGCTTTTCAATTTCTTCTCGCGTTACCTTATAAATTTGGTCATATTCTTCACACCGCTCTTTTCCAGTTGTGCCTGTTACCTTGTCCAAAGGACCAGGCCAGAAATCGGATCCGCCTTGCCGGTAAGTCATGGCTGCAAGTTTTAGTACACCTTCATCTTCGCCTCCAATCCAAATTGCTCCGGCAAACAGAGAGTTTTTACGTACGGCATTTAGGTCTTGAAGTTTCGGGATTTCGTATCGGGCATTGCTAAGATCCCACCACATATCTCCACCGTTTAATATCCGGGTTCGGACGTTGTTTATGTCGAGGTCGGCTTGCGCCGATGCGGGTTCACAATCAGACGCAAATTTCATCAACTTGTTCTCATTTGCCAGCGTGACTGAGGTTGTATTGCGTTTATGATTTTCAGGAAACGTCACTTCTTTGGCATTTGAAGATGCCATTTGAATGAGCAGAAGCAAGCCTGTGGTAAGAATATTTTTGGTCATAGGGATTCGGATTAAATACCCAAATGTCAGAATATCACAGGGGGAGGGAAAGAGGGAATTGATGAACGGAGATTGTTGTGGACAGAACTTGCGTTGAAATAGGTGTTACTCGTAGAGTAAGGTTGCTTATTCAGGTTACAACGAACGATACATGGATTGATAAACGGATTGGACTAAAAACCAAAAAGTCCGACTCACGTCGGACTTTCGGAACTAAAATTACTAACCATGCTTATCTAATTGATAAGACGTTATTCGTACCATCGCTTGTTGCGCAGTACAGTTGTTATTATCATGTGGCTAATGGAAAACGATTCCTAGATGCGACACAGTTAATAATAAGTAGTAAAGTCCCACAAAGGTAGGCTTTTTTTAGCATAATTCAAATGCGAAGCGTCTTTTTTGAATCATAAGAGTTTTCGCAAACAATCGAGAAAGTCTGCGATGTTCTTCATGGGTTGTTCGGTTATCAAAAGTAACTGGTTGCCCTTTTGCTTCAAACTGAACAGATCGGAATGCTGGTTAACCCGTGTCATAACGGTACCAAAGAGTTCGGAGTTGTAATATTTTTGGTCGTTTTCGTCAGGGAAGTAACCCAGTAGTTTACCGTTTTTAATACGAATTTTGGACCATCCAAGCCGCATACCCAGGTGTTTTAACCGTACGCTGTGAAGCAAGTCCTTCACCGATCTGGGTAAACCGCCAAAACGATCTTTTAACTCATCCCTAAACGCAATTAGCTCTTCATCGTTTTTGAGCTTTGCCAATTCTGTATATAGACTTAATCGTTCTGAAATATTGCTGACATAAGCATCTGGAATCATGATGTCCAGGTCAGTTTCAACCTGACAATCAAGGCTGGAAGTGGGTGTTTCCTCGTCTTCAAACAGGTCCTTAAACTCATCGTTTCGTAGTTCTTTTACAGCCTCATCCAGAATCTTATGGTACATGTCAAAACCAATTTCTGAAATGAAACCACTTTGTTCACCTCCAAGCAGGTTACCGGCTCCGCGAATATCGAGATCACGCATGGCCACGTTAAAGCCACTTCCCAGGTCTGAGAATTCTTCAATGGCTTGAAGTCTTCTTCGTGCATCGTCGCTTAGGGTGTATATTGGCGGAGTGATTAAGTGGCAAAAGGCCTTTTTGTTACTTCGACCAACACGTCCGCGCATTTGGTGAAGATCACTCAACCCAAAGAAATGAGCATTGTTGATGAGTATGGTATTGGCATTTGGAATGTCCAGACCGCTTTCAATGATGGTAGTTGCTACCAACACGTCGTATTCACCTTCGATAAATCGAAGCATTACGTTCTCCAATTCGTCTCCCGCCATTTGACCATGACCAACTACTACCCGGGCTCTTGGGCATACAGACCGAATCATTGCCGCCACATCGTGAATATCCCGAACGCGATTATGGACCACAAACGCCTGCCCACCGCGGTTTAACTCAAAGTCAATAGCTTGTTCAAAGATGTCGGTTCCAAATGTGTGGAGTGTGGTTTTTGTAGGTTGTCTGTTAGGAGGAGGTGTATTGATAATACTCAGATCTCGCGCACCCATTAGAGAGAAGTGGAGCGTTCTGGGTATTGGTGTAGCCGTAAGCGTAAGGGTGTCAACATTAGCCCGCATATTCTTCAGCTTTTCTTTGGCTGATACACCAAACTTTTGTTCTTCGTCAATAACGAGCAGCCCCAGGTCTTTAAACTTAATTTTATTACTTAATAAGCGGTGCGTCCCAATGATAATATCGGTTTTCCCCTCTGCGAGTTTTTTTATGGATTGGGTCTGTTGTTTCGCTGTTCTGAATCGGTTGATGTAGTCGACGGTGCAAGGGAAACCCTCAAATCGTTCCTTAAAGGTATGGTAATGCTGCTGAGCAAGAATGGTGGTAGGAACGAGCACTGCTACCTGTTTACTGTCACAAACTGCTTTAAATGCCGCCCGCAACGCAATTTCAGTTTTTCCAAAACCGACATCACCACATACCAGGCGATCCATTGGGTGCGCCGATTCCATATCCTTTTTTACATCTTCCGTGGCTTTACTTTGGTCGGGCGTGTCTTCATATAGGAAGCTGGCTTCCAGTTCAACCTGAAGGTAGTTGTCTGGGGAAAACTGAAAACCAGGCTGAGACTTTCGTTTTGCGTATAGTTTAATCAGATCACGCGCAATGTCTTTAACCTGCTTTTTGGTTTTGTTCTTGAGCTTTACCCAAGCGTCACTTCCAAGTTTATTGATTTTAGGTGTGTGCCCTTCTTTACCCGTGTATCGGCTTATTTTATGTAAGGCACCAATGTTTACATAAAGCAAGTCATTATTTTTATACGAAATGCGAACGGATTCCTGAATACGGCCACCCATCTCGAGCTTCTGCAACCCTTCGAATCGGCCCACTCCATGATCAATATGCACAATGAAGTCGCCTGGTTTGAGGTTGCTTAGCTCTCGTAATGTGAGTGCTTGATTCTTGGAGTATTTATGCTTGTTCTTAAACTGGTAGTGTCTTCCAAAAATCTGATGCTCTGTATAAATGCTCAGGTGGTGTTCCTTGTCGAGGAAACCAGTAGACAGTCCGAGGTACACGGGTTGGAATTTTATGCTCGACTGAAGGTCCTCAAAAATGGTTTCAAGCCGTTCAATTTGTTTGCCCGTTTCCGAGAAAATGTGTTGATCGATGCCCAGACGCGTATTATTCTGGAGATGGTCAATTAAAAGATTGAAGTTCTTGCCAAAGGTTTTTTGTGGACTTTGTTGAAAGGCAATGGGCAAGTGGTTTCGAAAGTGAGGCAATTGACCTAACTCTACACCACTGCGTTTGGATAATTCTTTTTTAAGTTCTTCAGGAGTATTGTATACGTCCGTATCGTCATGCTCCAATTGAACTTTAAGGTCGGCCAGACTGGTGCTTAATTGATGGGCAAAGAACACTGCCTCGCGATCGAAGTAATTAAAGATACTAACTCGTTCACCAGCTATTTCCTCCTCGTTGAGGTTGGGAACGATGGAAGAGAATTTAAGGTCGCCAGTTGATAGCTGTGTAATTGGGTCGAACTGCCGGATCGACTCAATTGTACGTCCGTCAAGTTCAATCCGTAGCGGGAGATCATGTGAGTAACTGAAAACGTCAATGATGCCACCTCGCATCGAGTACTGACCCGGTTCGTAAACAAAGTCCTCTCTCGAGAACGCATAGGTGTTTAACACCTCCATCATAAAATCGAAATCGAGCACTTCTCCAACCGACAGCTGGAATTGATTTTTTGAAAGGTTGTCCTGATTGATCACCTTCTCCGCAACAGCTTCGATCGATGCAACTATGATTTTTGGTTTTGAAGACTTCTGTAACTGAAGAATAACTTCTGCTCGTTCCTGTATTTGGGTGTTTGAAGCCGATTCCGTGTCAAAGGGTTTAGCATTTGAGGGCGGGAGGTAATACGCCGCCGACTTACCCAAAATGTTGTGAATGTCCTGAAATACGTATCGAGCCTCTTCGTTCGTAGGGAGCACAAACAACATCGGACGCTGTAATTCCACAAAAGCAGAAGACGCCAGGAATGATTTAAAAGACCCCGCTGTGCCGGTAACATAGACGTGCGACCGGGGTTCTTTTAAGGCGCTCAACATCTCCATTACCTTCTCGGTATGGGCATAATACGATAATATCTCCCGGGTATTCAAGGCTCAAAAAAAGGCTGACAAAAATAAGCGACACGCTGGTTATTTCCGTTTCCAAAATATGTTACGTAATGTAAGAATTGCCCTGGCGGTTAATTGCCAGAACTAAAAGGAGACTTTGGCCGTTTTTTTGTACGACTTTGGCGTTATCTTATTTTGGTAGATGAATATGAACTCACCTCCATTCTGATGGTCGCCAAAAGAACCGTATCGGGGTGTGGTAGGTCGCTGTGCATCTGGTATAGAGGATAGAGTTTGCATGTTGTCCGTAAAGTCGTCAAACGTGAGTAGCCCGTTTTTTTCCGTCCCTTTTGTTCGTAATGTTTCAATAAACTTCTTAGCAAATTGACTTTCATCGGGCACATATTCAAGACTACCACTGGTTATAAACACACGGGATTTGATTTTCATTTTACCCTGAACAAACTTCTCCTGATTGTCAAGAATGTCTTGCAGTGAACTACCTGAGTAACTTACTGCGTCGGTTTTATTAAAGGCAGAACCACCAAAGCACACATCAAAGGCAAGAAAGATATGCTTACAACCATAAATATTGTTGAGATCACTGGTAATATCTGTAAACCG
>JAEPQQ010000131.1 GCA_017640445.1 Bacteroidia bacterium
ACTTGGTAAATCTGAATTTCCGTTTTCCTCTATAAACCATTGTACTGATGCCTGTAACTTCAACACCGTACATACTTTCAACGTCTGCAATGATCTCAGGCTTGGTAGCATTCAAGTCTACGATGAATGCATATTGATTCAAGTTCTCAGCCAATTGGTTTGACTTCTCTGTGATCAAAGGTTTTACTACAACTGCCATCTTAATTCTACTTTAAGTTTTCAGCTAATTTTGAAACAGCAGCCTCCGTGAAGATCACGTTCTTCGCTTTTAAGATGCTGTATGTATTTAAGTTATCGCATGTAGAAACTTCCGCATTTGGAATGTTTCGAGCAGACAAGTACACATTGCTTTCAACATCAGCAGTCACCAACAATGTTCGGTTATCCGCCAAGTTTAATGTGTTCAAGAATGCTACGTACGACTTTGTGTTCGGAGCATCCATTTTGAACTCATCCAAAATAGTGATCTGCTTATCGTTTGCCTTATATGTAAGAGCCGATCGACGTGCTACGTCCTTCAGTTTCTTATTTAATTTGAACCCGTAGTTTCTTGGTCGAGGACCGTGGAACCGGCCACCACCAATCATAACACCAGACTTAGCAGAACCAGCACGTGCAGTACCTGTACCCTTTTGTCTTTTAAGCTTACGAGTAGACGCCTTAATCTCTGACTTGTCTTTGGTCTTATGCGTACCTTGACGTTGGTTCGCCAGGTATTGTTTTACATCGAGATAAATCGCGTGATCGTTTGGCTCAACACCAAAGATCGACTTATCTAGGCTAAGCTCTTTACCTGTCTCGCTTCCTTGATTATTTACTACTTTCAGTTTCATTATCTCTCAACAATTACAAAACATCCTTTGTGACCTGGAACCGCTCCTTTCACAACCAAAACATTGTCTTCCGGCATTACCTTAACTATCTGAAGGTTGGTAATCTTCGTACGATCGCCGCCCATTCTTCCTGCCATTCGCATTCCTTTGAATACACGTGCAGGGTAAGATGCCGCACCAATAGATCCTGGTGCACGAAGTCGGTTATGCTGACCGTGAGTTGCTCCACCAACACCGGCGAAACCATGACGCTTAACAACACCCTGGAAACCTTTTCCTTTGCTGGTTGCTGTTACGTCAACAAATTGTCCTTCACTAAAAATATCAACGGTTACTTCGTCTCCCAGTTTGATCTCATTTTCTGAGTCATCACGGAAGTTTTTGAATTCAACCGCCATCGTCTTAGGGCTTGTCTTTGCTTTTGCATAGTGCCCTTTCAACGCATTAGACGTATTTTTTTCTTTACGCTCGCCTGCCGCTAATTGCACAGCGCGGTATCCATCAACATCAATGGTTCGCAACTGAGTAACCACATTAGGTTCAGCTTGAATAAGTGTACAAGGAATGTTTTTTCCCTCTTCGGAAAAAACACTTGTCATACCAATTTTCTTACCAATAATCCCTAACATCTCTATACTTTTATTTCTACGTCAACACCACTTGGAAGCTCAAGTTTCATCAAAGCATCAACTGTCTTTGAAGTAGAACTGTAGATATCCAATAGTCTTTTATATGAACACAACTGAAACTGCTCACGAGCCTTCTTGTTTACGTGAGGAGACTTCAACACTGTGTAAATCTTCTTCTCTGTAGGCAAAGGAATCGGGCCATTTACAACCGCACCAGTAACCTTAACCGATCGTACAATCTTCTCGGCAGACTTGTCGATCAAATTGTGATCGTACGACTTAAGTTTTATTCTAATCTTCTGACTTACCATTGTTTACGATTTAGCAGTTCCTTTAAGTTTTGTTAATATTTCGTCTGCGATACCTCGAGGCACCTCTGCATAGTGAGAGAATTCCATAGAAGAAGTCGCTCTACCAGATGACATTGTTCTAAGCTGAGTTACGTAACCGAACATCTGTGCCAATGGAACTGTACACTTGATTACCTGAGAACCTGCTTTTTCGTCAACACCAGCCATCTGACCACGTCGACGGTTCAAGTCACCCATAATATCACCCATGTATTCCTCCGGAGTCACAACATCCATTTTCATGATTGGCTCAAGAAGAACTGGGTTTGCTTGTTTACATGCTTCACGGAAAGCAGACTTTGCAGCAATCTCGAACGATAACTGATCCGAATCCACCGCGTGGAATGATCCGTCAAACAAACGTACTTTCAAGTTCTCTACTTCGTATCCGGCAAGAACTCCGTTCTTCATCGCTTCTTTGAAACCTTTTTCAACGGAAGGAATGTATTCTCTTGGAATTGCACCACCAACGATTTCGTTAATGAACTGCAAGCCAGACTCTCCCTCATCAACAGGTCCCATTTCAATTTGAATATCGGCGAATTTACCTCGACCACCCGTTTGCTTTTTGTACGTTTCGCGGTGTGTAATAGTACCCGTGATAGCTTCTTTGTATGCTACCTGTGGAGCACCCTGATTCGCTTCAACCTTAAACTCACGTTTCAATCGATCGATAATGATCTCAAGGTGAAGCTCTCCCATACCACTAATAACGGTCTGCCCAGTTTCGTCGTCAGACTTAACCTGGAAGGTCGGATCTTCTTCAGCCAGTTTAGCCAACGCCATACCCAGTTTATCAACATCGGCCTGAGTTTTAGGCTCAATTGCGACACCAATTACCGGATCTGGGAAGTCCATTGACTCCAATACGATTGGATTACCTTCGGCACACAGTGTATCACCTGTTCGGATGTCTTTAAATCCAACCAATGCAGCGATATCACCTGCGTGAAGTTGCTCAATCTGATTTTGCTTATTCGCGTGCATTTGGAAAATACGCGAGATACGCTCTTTCTTATTTGTTCTTGTGTTCAACACATATGAACCCGCATCCAGCATACCTGAATACGAACGTGTGAAACACAAACGACCTACGTAAGGGTCTGTAGCAATTTTAAAGGCCAAGGCAGCAAAAGGCTCATCAGTGCTTGGCTTACGAGAAGCTGGTTCTTCTGTTTTAGGATTTGTTCCTTCAATTGCCTCCTGATCCAATGGAGATGGAAGAATTTCCATAACCATGTCAAGCATTGCCTGAACACCTTTGTTTTTGAAAGCAGAACCACACATCATAGGAACGATTTTCATCGCGATAGTAGCCTCTCTCAAAGCGTCCAGAATTTCTCTTTCAGTGATTGAATCCGGATCTTCAAAGAACTTTTCCATCAACGAGTCGTCGAATTCAGCGATTGCTTCAAGCAACTTTTCTCTGTATTCAGCAACTTCATCAACCATATCTTCAGGAATAGGCACCTCTTCGAAGGTCATTCCCATATCTGATTCGTTCCAAACAATTCCTCGGTTGTTGATCAAATCAACCACACCTTTGAATTTGTCTTCAGCACCAATTGGCAGTTGCAATGGAACAGCAGTGCTACCCAACATATCCTTAACCTGCTTACACACGTTTAGGAAGTCAGCACCCTGACGGTCCATTTTATTCACAAAACCAATTCGTGAAACGTTGTAGTTATTGGCAAGTCTCCAGTTTGTTTCAGATTGTGGTTCAACACCATCTACTGCACTAAACAAGAACACCAAACCATCCAGAACACGAAGTGAACGGTTTACCTCAACCGTAAAATCCACGTGACCCGGAGTATCAATAATGTTTACGTGGTACTCATCACCACGGTATGGCCAGAAAACGGTTGTCGCAGCAGAGGTAATGGTAATACCACGCTCCTGCTCTTGTTCCATCCAGTCCATCGTTGCAGCACCATCGTGTACTTCACCGATTTTATGAGAAACACCAGCGTAATAAAGGATACGCTCCGTTGTAGTGGTCTTACCAGCATCAATGTGCGCTGCAATACCAATGTTTCTAGTGTATTTTAGATCTCTTGCCATTTTTATTATCTCGCTCTAAAGTGTGAGAAGGCCTTGTTAGCTTCGGCCATTTTATGCATATCTTCTTTTTTCTTAACCGAAGAACCTTCGTTCTTAGAAGCTGCTAATACTTCACCGGCTAGTTTTTCTGCCATCGACTTTTCGTTACGCGATCGTGCGTACCGAATCATCCACTTCATACCTAATGCAATTTTTCGCTCAGGATGAACCTCGATTGGAATTTGAAAAGTAGAACCACCTACTCTTCTTGCCTTAACCTCAACAGCAGGCATTACGTTATTCAACGCCCTTCTAAAAACCTCAATACCTTCTTCGTCTTCGGACTTAGCTTCTACGATGTCAATCGCATTGTAGAATATTTTGCGAGCCAACTCTTTCTTTCCACCCCACATCATGTTATTGATAAAACGGGTTACCATCTTATCATTAAAACGTGGATCTGGCAACAACGGCCGTTTTTTAGCACTTGACTTTCTCATTACTTCTTAGGTCTTTTTGCTCCGTATTTACTTCTTCGTTGAGTACGCCCATCAACACCAGCAGTATCCAATGCACCACGAACAATGTGATACCGAACACCTGGAAGGTCTTTTACTCTACCTCCACGAACCAACACAATACTGTGTTCCTGCAAGTTGTGACCCTCTCCCGGGATGTATGCGTTCACCTCTTTTCCGTTCGTTAAACGAACCCTGGCTACCTTTCTCATCGCCGAGTTTGGCTTCTTCGGAGTAGTTGTGTACACACGTGTACAAACCCCGCGTCGTTGAGGACATGAGTTCAACGCAGGCGACTTACTTTTCGCCTTACTTGAAACCCGTCCTTTCCTTACTAATTGCTGTATTGTAGGCATATTATTCTCTGTCCGTGTTTTTAAAAGGAGTGCAAAGGTAGGTTTTTGCAACTAATTATCAAACACTGTGGAATAAATTTTTGGACTGATTTAGTATGTGGAACACACCTATATATATAGGCGGTTTTTGACCCACCGGAAAACACCACCAATTTGCTCGTCCTGCGACTAAAACCGTGGACATTTTTCTGCCGACTTGTGAAACATGCGTGCGAGTCGTGATCCACCTGCATTTTGCTTTCCAATACTCCGACTGTATGTCAATTGAATAAAGCTATAATTGTCGTTGTTTTGAGAATTACCCCGATCTACACCTGTTCGGTCGCCAGGAGTTAAACTTCTATCGCTCAAAGCAGCTGCCACTTCTCCACGCTCTTCAGCCAACCTCGCCCTGTTCGGATACTTCCCACTGACGTCATCCAGGTAATCGGTAAATGACTTTCTCATGGAAAGCTCAATTCCTATGTACGTTTTCTCGCCTACGTTCTTGCGGTAACCAACACCATAAGGAACCACTACAGAGGTAAGGCTGTACGGTTCTGACTCGCCTTCGAGGCCCTGTCCTTCTGTACCCAATGGTTGTAATGAATACCACCTTCCCTGGTAGAAGGCCTGCGGGTTAAACTGTATCACCCCCACTCCTACAAAGCCATACAGTTCGGAAGTCGCGGTTTTGGTACGGCTAAATCGGGAAAAGTTAATCCCGACCAATTCCGACGTAATAGAAACCTCATACACATCGGAACGAAAACTCAGGTTTCGATTAAACCTTCCCTGGTCTCCACTGTATTGATCGTCGCCCATGATTTGGGCGTATGCAAAGTCGGTGCGTACCGACCACAAATTTGTTATGTTAAACTTTAGCCCAACCGATGAGTTGCCTCGCATCGATTGAACATCAAAATCAAAAAAGCCCGCTTTGCCCTCTCCATGACTCCCCCCCAGGTCGCCAAAGAAAAAAGTACCACCAACTCCACCCTTAACTTCGAGTGAATTGCGTTTATATGAAATTACTTGTGCGGAAACATGGTGTGCGAAGGACCATAACACCAAACCAAACACAGCAAACCGACTTGCTGATCTTTTCATCATATTCGTAAAGTAGTAGTACTACGAATATACGAAAATTAGGGCTTGAAGGAAAATTGGGAATCTACGTCTATGCGTAGGTAACCTTCTTCACTGCATCAACAATGCGCTGAACACTTGGCAAGTATGCCTCAACAAGTGTAGGTGCGTATGGCAAGGGCACATCACGGCTCGTTACTCTTGAAACAGGAGCATCAAGATGATCAAATGCATGTTGCTGTACACCATATGCGATTTCAGATGAAATACTGGCAAGCGGCCATGCTTCTTCCACCACAACCAATCGATTGGTCTTCTTTACACTCTCAATAATGGTTTCAAGGTCAAGTGGTCGAACTGTTCGAAGGTCGATGATTTCTGCGTGGACACCATCTTCCTGCAATGCCTTATTGGCCTGTTCCACAACACGCATCATTTTTCCAAACGTAACGATGGTTACATCATTTCCTTCCTGAACCACATGAGCTTTACCAAGAGGCAGAGTGTATTCCTCTTCGGGCACTTCCCATTTCAATCCATACATCTGCTCGCTTTCCATGAAAATAACCGGGTCATTATCGCGGATTGCGGATTTGAGCAAACCTTTCGCGTCGTAGGGATTAGATGGTACCACCACCTTTAGACCAGGACAGTTTGCGTACCAGTTTTCAAAGTTCTGAGAATGTTGTGCTCCAAGTTGGCCTGCGCTTCCCGTTGGGCCCCGAAACACCATTGGACACGTGAACTGACCACCACTCATCGAATTCATCTTCGCAGCCGAGTTAATCACCTGGTCGATGGCAACAAGAGAAAAGTTGAACGTCATAAACTCTACAACCGGGCGGAGACCATTCATAGCAGCACCAACGGCAATTCCTGCAAAACCCAGTTCGGCAATTGGTGTATCAATCACGCGTTTTTCTCCAAACTCCTCCAACATTCCCTGGCTCACCTTATACGCACCGTTGTATTCTGCAACTTCTTCCCCCAACAAAAAGACCTTCTCGTCTCTTCGCATTTCTTCATTCAACGCCTCCCGTAGTGCTTCTCTAAATTGTATGACTCTCATATCCAATAAATGTGCGGCAAAAATAGCTCTAAAATCTTTGAAAAACGAGGAGATATCGTCCTCTAAAAACAGCAACACGCGGTGTGGTAACAGTTCATTTCCAAACAACTGCGGATGGACGGCAGCAATCCATCGACGGACGGATGGTTGAAAGCGGTATTTATTCGAAATATTTGCACAAGCTTAAAAAACACATGCGATTATTCTTAATATTGGCGGCTATTACAATGACACAGATTTCATCCAAAGCAGCCGAGCTTCATTATTCGGTAGCATTCCCTGACGCCAACAAACATTACGCTCAAATATCCATTACCGTTGATGTTGATCACGGGGATATAGTTACCTTCAAAATGCCGGTATGGACGCCTGGTTCCTACAAGGTAAGGGAGTTCTCTCAGCACGTGGACCAAACATGGTATTCTGATGGTGACACGATGTATCCACCGGAGAGGCTTGACAAAAACACCTGGGAATGCCTGGCGAAATGGAAGGGTAAACTAACCTTTACCTATAATCTTTATGCCTTTGAACTGGGCGTTCGTACCAGTTACATCGACCAATACATGGCTTTCCTGCATGGTCCGAGTGCGTTTATGTACG
>JAEPQQ010000132.1 GCA_017640445.1 Bacteroidia bacterium
CATCGAATCGCAACGCCGACCAGGCACTGTTATTTACCACCAAGTAATCTTTGTTGGTTCCGAAGTAATTTTCCTTCACGTTTCCTGTGGTTCGATCCAATACAACAAGTAAACACGGATCGTTATCCGATGTTCCTGCCCAAATGTCTCCGTTAACATCAACACTCATTGCATCAAAATCATCAATGTAACGAGTACCCAAAGAACCACTTAAGGCTTGTGAGCTAATATTTGAACCAGAGATTTTTGTGTTGGCCAGAGAACTTGAGTTGGCCTTAACGTAATGCAATTCATCTTTGTTAAGTATCCATAGAGTATCACCCGCAAGGTTTAGCGTAGATGCTTCGGGAGATGAAAGGCTGGATAAAGATTCGGAATCAAGAATTGCTCCGTCTGATAATCTGAATTTGTAAATCTTGTTGTAGTAATCTGAGATTGTGAAACAAGTTTGCTGAGCGTGAGCGTTAAAACTAAAAAAGCTCAAAACAGCTAAAAGAGTAAAGTAATAATTTTTCATACAAGCGACTTTAAAATTGAACCGACATACGTCATGTTCACCTTTTCTTAGGCAAGTCACTTGCCAAAAATGTAATCAACTCATAAACAGCACGTTAGCATATTGGCACAAGCGGACATTTATCCAAATATGGCACTTTTCTCTCATTTTGGGACAGTTATCCACAGAGAAGGCACAGTTATTTATTGAAACAATTTGAACAAATTGATCTTTTCATACGAGTATTTCCCTTTGAGTTGATCAAACATGGTTTTGGAACGTACAATACCGTTTTCAAAGAAGTCATCGGCATTTTTTCGCGCCTTGATTGCCTCAAGTGCTTCCTCCATTTCTTCTATACCAATCAACTCCGGTTTTAAATGATCAAAGTCCAGGTCCGGATTCTTTGTTTTTAACTCTACCAGATGGCTAACAATGGTACCGGTGGTGAGTCCCCGTCGATCAGCAATCGCCTCTAGTGAGAGACCTTCGATAAAAAGTGCTTTGGTTTGATCTTGTGTGCTGACCTTATTCTTTTTAGCCTTCGTCTTGTCTTTGTACTTCTGGATTTCCCTGGGATTAATAAGTCCTCCACAGTGTAAAACAAATGCATCAAAGCGCTTTTCCAGTTCTTCAAAAGTGAATTGCTGATCCGCCTCCTCACTCAGCTCCTGAAACCGTTTATCGGCTTTCAGCGCAAGGCCGTCTACCGTCAGGGCCACTTCGTTGTAACCGAGTAATCGCAAGCCGTTGATGTCTTTGAGCCGGGATAGCGCGACATAACCCTGGCCAGCCTCAAATGTCTTGGTCAGATCAACTTCAGCCGCCTCCAGTGTCATTCCCTGGCTCTTATGAACAGTAATGGCCCATGCCAGGCGAAGAGGTACCTGACTAAACGAAGCCAGGGTTTTACCACTTTCATCGTCAACCGACCAAACCTCTGGTTCTACTTCAATGGTTCTGTTCGAGTTTAGAGTAACGAGCGGATAACCCGTTTCGCTGCTAAAACCAGTAACCGTGCCGAGGCTTCCGTTCATATATCCCTTTTCATAGTTGTTCTTTACAAACATGACCCGGGCATTTTCCTTAAGAATAAGATTTTCAGGAGCCAACACCGACTTCTGGAGCATTTCCCGGAGGCCTTGATTGCCCTTAAGCGAAGCCACAAATATTTCCTCTTCTCCCGCCAGGTTCTCAATTTCCTGAAGGTTCACCCGGTCTACGTCAAAGTTGTGACTATACAATCGGGTAGGCTCAGCCTTAAATTTTGTATACACTGCTTCGTCTAACAGCGACATACTGGTTTGTGAAACCTGATTTGATCGTATCTCATTCAATACTTCATTGAGCTCGTTGTCGGTTTGACGATACTGTTCGGTTAGATAACAAACCTTTAGCTTGGCATCTACCCACGACTTGCTCATAAAGGCAAACTTCTCTCGGGTGGTTTCCTCGTTTTTAGTCACAGGAGGAAGTTGGAAAAAATCACCGGATAACACCAGTTGAATGCCACCAAAGGCTTCGAAGTTTTCCTTTATGTGCTGTACGATCTCATCCACCATGGTGAGCTGATTTTTGTGCAGCATCGATACTTCATCGATGATAAGAACCCTGGCATTACCTACGTTCTTCTGGATATACTTCCGATCGGCCAATTGGTGTAGATTCACCTGAAGAATGTTTTCTTTTACGCCCATTCCGCACCAGGAGTGGATGGTTTGTCCATTCATATGGGTGGCCGCAATACCAGTAGATGCAGTTATGGCAACCGGAACACGCCTTTCTTTTAGATAGTTGATGTATTGATTTAATACGTAGGTCTTACCCGTTCCGGCAGACCCTGTAAGAAAGACATTTCTGCCCGACTTAAGAATAGCCAATGCCTTATCCTGCTGCATAAGGCAAAGGTAACCGAAGAAAGATTTTCAACTGTGTGAAAACGCTTTTATGCTTATTTGATTTTTCGGGATAGCTTTTTCTGATAACGTCCCTGTACGATGTCGATCAGTACCATGATGGTGATAACGAAATAGAACGTTGTCTTATTCATATGTGTAATCGCATTTCCACCTATGGTTAAGCCGGCTTTTTCGCCTCCCTCAGTGAGCAACATGATACCCACAACAAACAGAATAAAGAGGCCAAGCACTTCATACATTCGGTTGCGTTGAAGGAAGGTCGAAACACGATCAGCCAACCAGATCATTAACAAGCCTCCAATTACAATGGCTGTGGCCATAACAGGTACAACATCCGATAGAGCCATCGCACTTAAAATGGAATCGAAAGAGAATACCAGGTTCATCAGTACGATCCAGAAAATTACTTGTCCGGCTGACTTCTTACCCTCACTCTCAGTGTCCTCGTCCAATTCGTCAACGCGCATCATGTGCCAAATCTCCTTAAGTGCGGTGTAAATAATAAAGATTCCTCCGGCAAGTACGATGAGACTATGTAAGTCGAAATGTCCAACTAGTACACCCTCCATGTTAATGTGAAACAGGGGCTTCTCCACCAGGTGAATAATCTTTACCAGTACAACCAGTAACAATATCCGAAATACAACCGCGATACCAATACCCATCTTTCGTACAAAGCTCTGCTTAGCTTCCGGTGCCTTTTTAGACTCCAGAGAAATATAAAGAAGGTTGTCAAACCCGAGCACGGCCTGAAGAAGTACAAGCATAATCAGGTCGCCTAAATTTTCTAGCGTAAGGATGGAAAGGAAAAAGGTGTTCATACTAAGTTCTTAAGTCAATGGTTTTTTTCAGGGGTTAGCCTCGGTTCATTACCACATGTAATACAGTGTGTCCTACCGCCTTTAGGGTGTTTTTGTCAATAACATCCATGTTGTCGGTTTGCCTGTGCCAGTGGTCTGGGAAACGGTTAAACGTGTTAAGGTCGTAGTGAATAATGTCGATGGTTGGAATACCTGCATATTCCTTCATAAATACGTGGTCGTCGGTGATTAAGTTACCACGTACGTTTAAGAAGTAACTCGAATACCCAAGCTGTTGTCCCGTTTTCCAGGTTTCCAAAACCAGGCTGTGATTAAAGTGTACCGAGTTTAACTCATGAGCAAAGGTTGCACCTTTGGCACCTACCATATCCAGAAGAATGCCATATTGTGCCTCATATCCCTGATTCAACGCCTGGTCAGACCAGTACTGCGACCCAATACACCAGGTGTTGGGATGGCCTCCGCTTTCGCCACCATCTTCCTGATCAAAGAATATGATGTCTACGCCAAATTCAGGCTTTAGCTTCTTAAATTGACGTGCCATTTCGATTAAGACACCAACACCGCTCGCGCCATCGTTGGCACCATCTGCGGGTGTAGTAAAGTGAACCGAGTCTTCATCGGCTTGCGGTCTTGTGTCCCAATGGGCCGCCAATATCACTCGCTTTTTACTCGAAGGGTTGAAGCTTCCCATCACATTGTTTACCACCCTTAAGTTTCCATTTACATCGGTATGAGTGCCGTTGAGTATGTACGCCGTATCGCAAAAACGGGCCAATTGCTTACGAAGGTAAATGAGGGTATTACCGTGGGCTGCAGTGCCGGGCACTCTGGGGCCAAACGCTACCTGTTCCGCTACATACCGGTAGGCCGAATCTGCATTAAAGTCAACCGAAATCGTTTTTTTAGCAGGTGGCTTGGGTGGGGGATTTTTGGGCTGATGCGGATCATTTCCATTGGTACATCCTACAAAGCCAAGGCAGGCCAATCCAATTATATAAAGTCTGGTTCTCATTAGTGCATTGTATAGGTTGTTCCTTCCTTTCCATCCTTGATTTCAAAACCCAATTCCTTTAATCGATCACGAATGGTATCAGATAGGCCATAGTTCTTATTGTCTTTGGCTTCTTGACGCAACTGCAAGACGAATTCCATCAGACCATCGATTTTCTCCGTATCGTCTCCAGAAGTTTCGTCGGTTAGGCCCATGACGTCAAATACAAATGCGTGCATAAGTGTAGCAAGGCTGTCGCGATCGTTCGGAGTTATGGTTTCTTTACCATCTTTAATTAGATTAACCCATTTAACCGCCTCAAACAAATGAGCAATGGCAATGGGAGAGTTGAAATCGTCATTCATTGCTGCATACAGCTTTTCCGACAGGTCTTCTATCTGAACAGTAGACACATCCGAGGTTGGTAGTTTGGAAAGATCCTGAATGGAAGTCATTAATCGTTTCAAACCTTTTTCGGCTGCCTGGAGTGCTTCGTTGCTGAAGTCCAAAGTACTGCGATAGTGCGCTTGCAACATAAAGAAGCGGATGGTCATGGGCGAGTAGGCTTGAGAGAGAAGCGGGTGATCACCTTCCATCAATTCACGTGGAGTGATGCCTGTTCCTTCGCTTTTAGCCATTTTCCGACCATTAAACGTCAACATGTTGGTATGTAACCAATACTTCACCGGTTCTTCATCGAACCCCGCTTTGTTTTGGGCAATTTCACATTCGTGGTGCGGAAACTTTAAATCCATACCGCCACCATGGATGTCGAATGAACGACCCAGATATTTTGTGCTCATTACGGAGCATTCCAGGTGCCAACCGGGAAAGCCTTTACCCCATGGCGAATCCCACTTCATAATGTGTTGAGGTTCTGCCTTCTTCCATAGAGCGAAGTCTGCCGGATGACGTTTGTCACTTTGCCCGTCCAGGCTTCGGGTATTAGCCATCAACTCATCAACGTTCCGACCAGAGAGCTCACCGTAGTTTTCGTTTTTACTGTAAGCTTCTACGTCAAAATATACCGACCCGTTCGACTCGTAAGCCAGGCCTTTGTCCAAAATAGTCTGGACCAGTTCAATCTGTTCAATCAGGTGACCGGTTGCGGTTGGTTCAATACTGGGAGGTAAGGCGTTAAACTTCTCCATGGTCCGATGAAAATCAACGGTATACCGCTGTACAACCTCCATGGGTTCTATGTTTTCGAGTCGCGCTTTTTTTGAAATGCGATCTTCAGATGTATCGTCTAGCAAATGCCCCACGTCGGTTATGTTTCGGACATACCGAACCTTGTATCCCAAATGAAGTAAGTACCTGTAAATCAGGTCAAATGATGAAAATGTTCGTACGTTTCCAATATGAACTTCACTGTATACCGTTGGGCCACATACATACAACCCTACAAAGGGTGGGTTCAGAGGTTCAAACTTCTCAACTTGTCTGCTCTTGGAGTTGTATACATTTAGCGCTGTTTGCATGGCGCAAAGATATAGATTCAGACCAAAGGCAAGACGCCTTTTATCCGAGGCTTATTCAAGATTATGGTAATTCTTAAGGCCGTGAAATACATCAAACTGGCATACATAAAAACGTTTGTGGAAGGGGAACAAAAGACAAACCTGTTTCATAACTGCTCCGAAATGGTAAAACTTGTCCAAATAAATGTACAATAAATTGAGAAGGAAAAAAATGTAAGTTGCTGAATATTAGCAGTTTAAATTTTGTGACTGTACTGGGTATGACTATTGGCTATAAACAACCAATAACACATTTTTTAACTAACAAGGTATATTATGAAAACTACTTTTACTCTATTTACATTTCTGGCGTTAAGCCTGTTTAGTGACAGCGCACGTGCAGCCATTGGCTCCAAACTGCATCTTAACCTGTTCAACGATGGCAACTTCGTTGTAGTAGTTGACGGGATTCGATATACCAATGTTCGGGGCGATTTGGATGTGTTTAACCTGCGCGCTGGAACCCACCATGTTAAGATTGTTGAAGTATTTGGCCGTCAGGGACGCGGAAACCGCGGAAGAGAGGTCTTGTACAATGGTTCAATCAACATTCCGTTTCGGTCAGCTGTTTTTGCCCGACTCACCAACAATCTAAGACTCCGTGTAACCGAGGTTCGCCGACTTAACCCTCAAAGAACGAGGTACGATCGACGTGCATACCCACAGCGCAGGTACGATCCCCCTTCTCGCAGAAGAGGTTACAACAGACGTTACAATGGTGGATACCAGAATGTGTTTGCAACTACAAAAATGCAAATGAGAGCGGCCTCATTCGATCGGGATAAGTTGGCCATAGCCAAGCAATTTGCCCGAACGTCGAATCCAACCAGTGCCGAGATTGCCCAGTTAACCAGAATGTTGAGCTTCGACCGATCAAAGGTTCAATTGGCCAAGTTTGCATACCCATTCACCGTAGATCAACATAATTATGGTTTGGTGTCCGACAGTTTTACGTTTGATAGCAGCGTTCGGGAATTGAACCGGTTTATAGCGCGATCAGCGAATAACCCGCCACAAAGACGCAGGAGATAAATACTCTTTTTATACACGTTTACTTTACTGAAAGCAGCCTTTTAACAGGGCTGCTTTTTGTTTTAAGATTGGGTACGAACAATCAAAAAAGGCATCTGGAACTGCCGTAAATATTGATTAAACTTGCACCGCGCAATGAAACAGGCAAAACACGTATCCATAAAGCGAAGCCCAGTGGGCTTGGAGATCATAAAACGAGCGTATAAAAGCATGTGCGAAAGCCGTGCCATGGCAGCCATATACGATGAAAACCGTCCTATAACAAAGTACGTTCACTCAACATCAAAAGGGCACGAGGCAATACAGTTGGCTACTGCCTATCAGTTGCAACCACACGATTGGGTGGCACCGTATTACCGGGATGA
>JAEPQQ010000133.1 GCA_017640445.1 Bacteroidia bacterium
CTTGTTTCCAAATGCGGCCGGTGGTGACATGAAGCTTGACAACGACCGACGGGCACTGTTCTCGTGGTATTCGATTGACCCGGTATTGCAGAACGCATCCACTGGCGACCGTATGCCTAAGCATTTGAAAGATGATGTATTCCAACGATCGGGACACTTTGTTCGAGCCATTCCGTTTGACGAGCCCTTCCCTACTAAGAATATTCAACAGCAGCAAAACAGAACGCTTACCACATTTGACCTTGCCTTCTATCCAAACCGAAGGGGACCGTACAATTATGGCGTAGACAATTTGAATGCTGACGGTACGCTTGACAACCCAAGTTCGAACTGGGCAGGGATAAGCCGACGTATAGAAAACACCGACTTTGAGGCGGCGAACTACGATTATATCGAGATATGGATGATGGACCCGTTTGTTTACGAAAAACACTCAGGGGGAACACCTAACTCAGGCCAGCTTTACATCAACCTGGGTAGTGTTTCGGAAGATGTTCTACCGGACAAACGACGCTCCATGGAGAACTCACTTCCAACAGCCAATTCGGCCAATGCTGCTGTGGAGCAAACGGCGTGTGGAATTGTTGGAACGATTCAACCCATTGTGGATGGTTTTGATAACGACCCAGATGCCCGCCCTGTTCAGGACGTAGGTTTAGATGGTTTGAGTGATGCCCTTGAACGAGACTTTTACAAAGACTATCTTGAGCAGGTTGAATTAAAGCACGGCGCTACCTCTCAAGCATATCTGAATGCGGATAGAGATCCATCAGGAGATAACTTCATACATCATCGTGACCCTGGTTACGACATTACAGAAACCTCTGTATTGCATCGTTATCTCTTCTACAAGCAACCTGATGGAAACTCGAACCTCGATCGACTGGACGATGGGACACCAAAGGCCATTACTACAACGCCTGACGATGAAGACATCAATGCCGACAACACACTTGATCAGATTGAAGAGTATTTCCAATACAAGATTGAATTAAACAGTCAGGACCTTCGAGTGGGTAGCGGATATGTGGCAGACTCTATACGGGTATTGGCCGTTCGCGAAGACGAAGGACACGACCCAGATAGTGTAACCTATTATCAGCTGAAAATACCTATTCGTGAATACCAAAAACGTGTAGGTGGTATCAGTAACTTTAAATCGATTCGATTCATGCGTATGTTCATGACGGGTTTCGAAGACAGTATCATCTTACGACTGCTCGAAATGCGAATGATCCGCGCTGATTGGAGACGTTATCAAAACAGCCTGAAATTCCCTCCTACGATTGGCCTTCCGCCAGATCCAAATGATCCGGTTGAATTTGTGGTGAGTACGGTTAACATTGAAGAAAACAGTGCTCGGGTACCAATCAAATATGTAGAGCCTCCGGGAATTTCGCGTGAGCTTGACCCTACACAACCGAATCAGGTTCTCCAGAACGAGCAATCTCTATCGCTACGGGTTTGCGATCTTGAACAAGGCGATGCGCGGGGTGCGTTCCGAGTAACCGAGGTAGACATTCGAAACTACGAAGAGTTCAAGATGTTCCTTCACGCCGAAGGTGACAATCTTCAAAATGGCGACGTGTGGGCGTTTGTACGAATTGGTACGGATTTGGAGAACAACTATTACGAGTATCAAATGCCTCTTCAAATCACGCCAAACGGCTCTGTGTTACAGGAGGAAATATGGCCCACTCTAAACAACATGGAGTTCAAACTCCAGGATTTCTATGATCTGAAACTGGAACGAGAAAAGGCCACTGGTTCTAAAACAGCTACCTACGAGCGAACTACGGGTGCCGGACATATTCTACGAGTGGTTGGTCTACCTGATCTAAGCCAGGTTCGTACGCTTATGTTGGGGGTGATGAACCCGAAAAACCCAAATGGTCAGGAACAGTTATGTACTGAGGTATGGTTCAATGAAATGCGGGTAACCGGTATTGCGAACAAAGGAGGATGGGCTGCCACTGCCAGAATGGTAACAAAGCTTGCCGACTTTGCACGGTTAAATGTTTCTGGTAATTATACTACCATTGGTTTTGGTGGAATTGACAAAACGTTGAACGAGCGAAGCCTCGACCAGACCTTCCAATACGATATATCTTCAAACATTGAATTGGGTAAGTTCTTCCCTCAGAAGTCGGGAATTGCGATTCCGATGTTTATTGGATGGAACGAGAACTTCATCAACCCAAAATACTACCCACTTAACCCTGATATCCTTTACAAACAGGTATTGAACAATGCAGAAACTTCGGAAGAAAAGGCAGAGATCAAAGCCACTAGTCAGGATTATACAAGCCGTTACAGTCTTAACTTCACCAACGTTAAGAAGAATCGTGTAGGTGGCGGGAAAGTTCGTCTCTGGGACATTGAGAACCTCAATGCCAGTTATTCGTTCCAACGCGTATATCGACGTAATCAGATTATTGAAGAAAATTTCATCAATACACATCGAGCCAGTCTGGCTTATACCTACGCCAACCGTCCGAAACCATGGACTCCTCTTAAGAAGGTGATACGAAACAAGAAGCTTTCCCTTTTACGTGATTTCAACTTCACTTTGATGCCAAGCAGCTTGAACGTTCAGTTTGATGTGGATCGTCGTTATGGGGAGTTACAAAACCGAAGCAACGATGACTTTGATGCAATTGTGCCTCGATTCTACGACAAGTCGTTCACATTGAAACGTACCTACGGTGGTCGGTGGAACTTTACACGTAACCTAAAGTTCAACTACAACAGTGTAGTGGATGCCTGGGTAGAAGAGCCATTTGGTGAAATTGATACCGAACAGAAACGCGACACTATCCGCGACAACTTCTTTAACCTGGGAACTATGAGAAACTTCAACCAGGTGATGGACGTGAACTATACGGTACCGTTTTCGAAAATCAGAAAGTTGAACTGGATAACGGCTTCGGCCAAGTATGCTGCCAACTATAGCTGGACCACTGCGCCTCCAACAGCACCTGAGCTGGGTAACGTTATTCAAAATAGCCAAACCATTACGGTGAACAGCCGACTGAACTTTACTTCTTTCTATAACCGCTCCAAGAAATTACGCCCCTTTGTTACCAAGAGCCGGGTGAAGAAGAAAGTGAAAGAAACACCTAACAAACCGAATTCATCTAAACCCGGTGAGGAAGATGAAGACGACAAGAAGAAAAAGAAAAAAGAAGGCATGTCTCCTGTGGTAAAAGGCATTGGTGGCTTCTTCTTGATGGTGAAACAGGTACAAATGACGTACACCGCTACAAACGGAACAACGCTTCCTGGTTTTACTCAAGACATTCAATACCTGGGTAGAAACTTCGACCTAGGAACTCCTTCCTGGCCGTTTATACTTGGTTTGCAAGACCCCAACCTGCGTTACGATCTGGCCAGGGAAGGTCACTTAACCCTTGACACCATTCAGAACAACCGTTTCATTCAGTTGAGTGGCGAAAACCTAACGGGAAGTGCAACACTGGAACCTTTCCGAAACTTCCGTATTACACTGAATATTACAAAACGTACGAGCAATACACTGTCGAGTAATTTCAGGTTCGATGAAGCGGCGAACGAATTCCGTGACCTGGGGCTTCAGGAAATTGGCCAATACACCATTTCTTTCTTCTCCTGGTCTACTGCTTTTGACAAGCTTGGGGGTATTGATGACAATTATAACTCGGAGGCTTACAACACCTTCCTGAACAATCGACTTGAGGTAGCTAACCGTTTACAGCAACAGGAGTTTACGGGCGAGAACTCACGATTTGAAAACCGAATTGGTGAGTTGGATCCTACTACTGGTTTCCCGGTAGGATATGGTGAGACTCAACAAGATGTTCTTCTGTATTCCTTCCTATCGGCTTATAGTGGGCAGGCTGCCAAAAACTTTAAGCTCAACCCATTTAACCGATTACCGGCTCCGGCATGGCAGATCAACTACAATGGTTTGAAAGATCTTTTTGGACTTAAGAAATACTTCACAAACATTAGCATCCGACATGCGTACAACTCTACTCTGAACCTAAACAGTTACTACAGTGAGCTGGAATATGGCCAGGACGAACTATACGATACGGCGAACCTGAAGTCGAAGTACACCTTCCAAACGGGCGTTTCGCTTATTGAGCGATTAACTCCGGTATTGGGTGTTGATGTTACCATGAAGAACGGTTTGACGTTGAAATTGGAGCACAAACGCGATCGTAACATTTCGCTGTTCATGAGTACCTTCCAAATGATTGAACAACGCAACATGGAGTGGGTTGTTGGTGCTGGTTTCGTAGCTAAGGGTGTTCGACTTCCTATCCGATATCGAGGTTCACGCATTTATCTCGAGAACAATCTGAATTTCCGTTTCGATCTGTCGATACGCGACGGAGTTACAATTCGAAGAGATATTGGACCGGGCAATACAGGAATAACTACGGCTCAGGCTGGTAACCGCATCTTCTCTGTTCGACCAAACATTGATTATAAGGTTAACGACAGCACAAACCTTCGTTTGTATTACAACCGCACACTTACTGAGCCGAAGAACTCACAAAGTTTCCGTTCGGCAATTACCGACTTTGGTGTATCTATACGCTACACGTTACAGTAGGTATCTATCCAACTTTTTTAGGCTTCTTGTCAAACATCGAAGCAAGAAACGGGTGTACGAGAACCGATAATAAAATAAGGCCTGTTCCCACGTAAAACTTAGGAGTGAGTTCCTTGTTCTCGTGAAAAATGGCAATGGCCATAAGCACACCATAAACCGGCTCCAGATTCACTGCTAAACCTGTGCTAAAGGCCGATAAGACCTTTAATGACGACAAGGTAAGGCCATAGGCCAATGAGGTGCACAGAAGTCCCAGAAGAAGCAAGTACCAGAAAGAGTGCAGATGTAAACCCAAAAAAGAATACTCGGAAACCAGGTCGTTTCTAAAGAGAGAATATTGTGACAGATTGCCATAATCCAGAACAACAATTACCAATGAAAGAAAGGCAAAACCCGATGCCAGTTCAAGGACCGAAACAGACAAGGCGTTGTTATGGCCAATATATTTCTTATTGAGGGAGGAGAACAAGGCAGCAAGAAAGGCGGCGATCAGGCCAACGATTATGGAGCGATAATAGGCCTCTCCCACGTCCAACACCAGCACGATACCGGCAATGGCCATTAACCCTAAAAACATCTCAAACCATTTAAAACCCGACCGGGTAATAATGGGTTCGAGAATGGAGATAAACAAGGTACTTGTTGCTAAACACGCAAGGGCAACACTCACGTTACCGAGCTTAACACTTCCGAAAAACGACACCCAATGGAGGCTGACCACAATGCCAATGCCCAGGAAGGTTAGCAAACGCTTAGGTGGAATTGTGCGAATGCCTCGAATCACACCAGGAAAGATGGATAAGCCTATTACGGCAATCCACAGTCGGTGCCAAACCAAAGCCAATTGGTCAAAGACGATTAGTTTACCCAAAATGGCTGTAAAACCATACAGAAAAACTGCCGTATGAATCTCTAAATAGGCTCGTTGCTTTCCCCGCTTTCCCATGGTCAAATATTCGCCAAAAGAACCGGAAAGTCACAATCGGTAATGAAGTTTATGTATGAAGCCTGATCAGATGGACTTGAGCCTTTTGATAAAACCGGCTTTTCTGCGAATCGCGATGTCAAGTTTTACGCCATTCCTCATGGACACGGATAAAGTGTCAAGATCGACAAAGTCGACCTGGTCGATGTTAACAATGTGCGACTTATGGATCTTCTCGAAGAACCTGGAATCCAAGACATCCTGATAATAGGCCAGTGGTTTTGACGCCAATAACCTGGTTCCATTCACCAGATTGAATTCGGTATAACCACCTCGTTGTCCCTCAGCATAAACAATTTCTGCCAGGTCTATTTTGTGATACTCCTGAAGGCCGCGCAAAACAATGAATTGTTGCTCCTCTTGTTTAATGCTGTCCATCCGGTAGTGATCGTTCTTCAACGACTTTCTCGACTTGTCTAATGCCTCTTTTAGTTCATCGAAACTGTATGGTTTTAGGATGTAGTCAATTGCCGAACACTTAATTGCACGAATCGCATATTGGTCGTAAGCCGTTAAGAAGACCACATTGACATTTGTTGTATCTACTTTCTCCAGCAGGTCGAAACCACTCATTTCAGGCATCTCAATATCGAGTAGAAGCACGTCCGGTTTATTGGCCTGAAACTCTTCAACCGCTTTCATGGGATTGGTATATTCTCCAATTACCTCAACCGCGGAATCGTATTGATTCAGATAATTTTTGGTTAATCTGATGCTGTTTATCTCGTCGTCTACTATAGTAATTTTCATGTTATTCAATTGGTATCAAAACGAGCACCCTTGTTCCTGTCCCCTCCTCTTCTGTTTCGCCTAAATCATGGTATTCAAGATATTGCCCACTCTCTTCATCATCCAGAAGTTCTAGCCTATTCTGGACCACTTCGATACCATATGAACGATGTTTTATCCTACTTCTTGCCTTTTTCTTAACAATACCAATTCCATTGTCTTCCACAGTGCACCTTATTTTGTCCGCTTCTAGCTCAAAGTGCACCTTAATCAGTCCTCCATTTTCATCAGGACTGAAGGCATGTTTAACACAGTTCTCTACCAGGGGTTGGATTAACAGTGGTGGTATGTTTATCTCCTCAGGGTCAATCTCCTCAGAATGAGTGATCTTAAAGGAAAACCGGTCTGGGAAACGCAGTTTCTCCACGTGTAAATAGTTCGCCAAAAAGTCGATTTCCTTTCTAAGTGAAATCCAATCGTCCATGGTATACTCCAAACTGGATCGCATTAAAACGGAAAACCGTTGAACGTAACCCGAAGCGGTTTCTGGGTCGCTTTGGAGGATGTAAGACTGAATCGAATTTAATGCGTTAAACACGAAGTGCGGATTCATTTGATTCCGAAGAATTGCCAGTTCCGATTCTTTAAACTTAAGTTCCAGGTCGCGAAGCTTTTTTTCCTTCTCATTCTTACGCTTAATCTCCTTGAATTGCCAAACGATGATAAGCAGTAAAAAAATAATAAATAAGGCTAAGAAA
>JAEPQQ010000134.1 GCA_017640445.1 Bacteroidia bacterium
CAAAGGTAGTGTCAGAATGCCAAAGTGGCTGTTTTTCAGTGGCAAAAGAGACTAGAATGATGAAAAGCAAAATGTCAAAATTCTAATTTTAGGAGAATTTTGTCTACATTTGAGACAAAGAACAAGGCCGATCCCCTGTTTCGAGAAACTATACATTACTACTTTTTTGATGAAATGGAATTAAAAAATCAACCTCACATTGGTTTAGAACTAAACCTACGCAAAGCCGTAATCATTACCTCGGTTTTTGCAGTGCTTATCACAACTGGAGTCTTTATTTACACAAACCTCACGTCCTCAACCGACACGTATGCGGGCACGCACAGTACCGTTTTTTCGTGCAACGGACCCGGTGGAGTAGGTGATGCTTCCACAAACCGATTTTACTACGACCTGGATTCTTCAGGTTATTCAAACAACGATGAAGTGCCGTCTATTACAAACAGCGGTGGAAATGGTGCTCCCTGGACACAGAATTCGGGTTCTCAGCGACCAACATTCAGAACCGACTCTTTAGCCATGAACGGACACCCGGTACTTCACTTCGACGGAAACAACGACTACCTTAAAATGGCAGATCAATCCGATCTTAACAAGTCGGCTTCAACCCAACGGACCTACATGGTGGTTTTTCGCACCAGCGACGACATTAACAGCCGTCAGGTGTTGTATGAAGAAGGTGGCGCTACCCGAGGTATTAACATATACATTAACAACGGGAAGCTATGTTTAGGTGGTTGGAACCGCGCAAACGATGGAGCCGATGCTCCCTGGAGCTTTGTTGCTGTAGATTCAGGAGTTACTACCGAAACCGAATACATGGTTACGCTTATTTACGATGGTAGCAACGACAATACCACATCTGGAAGGATATTGGGATACCTCAATGGTAAACTCATGGGCATCGCAACCGGAATTGGAAAGCTCTATTCACACGGAGACGATATTGGCCTTGGTGGAATGAACAATAATTCCTACTTCGAAAACGGGGCTGGAAATGGTACCGGACTATACTTCAAGGGAGAGATAGCAACCTTTGTTCAATACAATTATGCCTTGGATTCAGCCGATCGGAATATTCTTGAAAACAGCATCGCCTCCAAGTTTGGTTTAACCATCTCAAACGACCTTTTCCCACACGATCAAAATGGATTCCACCACGACATAGCCGGAATTGGCAGAAGTGGAACCGATATGAACACATGTGCCGCTTCCGGAAGTTTAATTCAAATTTCCAATGCATCTGACCTCGACTCAGGTGAATACCTGATGTTTGGTTACAACATGAAAACCGGAGCTACTTCTTCCAATAACCCAACAGGAATAAACAGTCGCTGGAACCGTGAACTTATGTTTGAAGAGATTGGCGACGTTGGTACGGTCGACGTAACGTTTAACCTCGATCAGGCAGAATTCAACATTGCCGACGCCAACGACCTTCGCCTGATGTCTGATGCAGACGGCGATGGTGATATGTCCGATGCACAGGTGGTGTCTGGCGTTTATAACAGTTCTGCAGGTACCGTAACGTTTAGTGGGGTAGCTGTAGGAAACGACGCACATATGACCATAGGTTCTGTAAGCGCAACCACCACGCTACCAGTTGAGTTCACTTATTTTAAGGCAACCAAGGTTGATGATCAGGCCGAACTTACATGGGCCACCGCAACCGAAATTGATAACAGTCACTTCGAAATAGAACGAAGCCTCGATGGTAAGGAGTTTGAGTACATAGGAGAGGAGCTTGGAAATGGTAACTCATCTAACATTATCGAATATATGTTTGTTGACCCAATGGTTCCTGTACAACGCACCCCGATATACTACAGGCTTAAGCAAGTTGATTTCGATGGAGCCTTCGAATACAGCCCGATTGTATACATCACCTCAGAAGAAGAAACCAGGTTTAAGGTGTATCCGAATCCGGCGTCAAGTGTACTAACGGTTTCTCAAAGTGGACATACGTTTGATGTAAGTCTGTTAGATCCAGCTGGAAATAGTCGATTCTCGAGAAGAGGCGTTCAGGATCAGATACAAATCAACGTATCCCACATGCCAAACGGTTTATACGTACTGGCCATATCCGGACCAAATGGTGATGAAAGTCACAAGATTATAATACGACACTAAGTTTTACTCTATTCATTTTTTTAAGTTTTGACCGGGTTTGAAAAAGCCCGGTTTTTTATTGAGTAATGGCCGAGATGTCCCACCCTGTGTCTGTGTATCGAAGGTGTTCGCCAACCACTTGTAATGGGCCAGGTATGTTATTGGTGTAAAGGCTACCGGTTCCTAGTCCCTGAGGCATGTCAACTTCATATTGGTTAACCCATTGAGCAATAGCATTAAGGCCAATATTTGATTCCAAAGCCGATGTTGCCCACCAACCAATGGATTGATCGTGGCACAGAGAAACCCATGAGTCCGCCATTTCGAATCCGCCAATCAGGTTGGGCTTGATAATAAGGTAGTGTGGGTGAATGCTGGTGAGAAGGTTGAGGCCCTCACGCTCTGGGTGAAGTCCGATCAACTCTTCGTCCAAAGCAATATCTATGATACGGTCGTGGCACAACCGGGCCATGTCGTCCCATTGTTTTGGTTTAATTGGCTGCTCTATACTGTGAATGTCGAAGCGTTTGAACTCTCTAAGCTGCTTGGAAGCCTCATCAGGTAAAAAGGCACCATTCGCATCCAGCCTTATTTCCAGCTTAAAAGCAGAGTGATTTGCCCTTATCTTTTCCAAAAGCCTACATTCTGCATCGAAGTCATGTGCACCCACCTTGAACTTTATGCACGAAAAACCGGCATCAATTTTTTGAAGAGCTTCGGTGTACATTTCGTCCAAATCGTTCATCCAAACCAAACCGTTGATTCGCGAAGGATGTCCATTAATGAAACGATTTCTGAAAACGTGCCGCTCGCCTCCATTCTTCAGGTCTAGCAAAGCGGTTTCAATTCCGAACCGTATCGAAGGGTGTTGGTCAAGGTCCAGTTCTTCAAACGACTCCCCGTTCACTAGTCTCGTGCAGTAATACTCTAGCCGATGTTGGTAATCGTCTACATCATCGATGCTGAGCAATTTTAATGGAGAAGCTTCCCCAATACCGGTTACATTATTCGAACGCAGCACGATAAAATAAACCTGTCGTTCTAGGAATACGTTCCTGCTCGTTTTGGCGGGTTTTTTAAACACCAGCTGATATGGAACCAATTGAAACTCCATCACAACAAAATAAAGGACAGTGCCAATACCAAAGCCATATTAAGCAAGACGTGAAGCTTCAATAAGCGATTGTAGGCAGGCCGATTCTCCAGGGTGTTTTCCAGTGACCGGAGGGCGTTCCAATGAAGCAGGTAAGGGATGATGAATAAGCCTAGAAACAAACTATGGAGTGGGCTTTCCGAAGTTTTTAATAGAAAAACAATGAGGCCAGCTAGCGAAACAAGGTATAAGAGCAACTGATACACCTCTGCCTGGTGTTTTCCCATTTTCACGGCGAGGGTAAACTTGCCATTGGCTGTATCACCATGTATGTCCCGAATATTGTTAACATTCAACACGCCTGAGGCCAGAAGACCAATGGATGTTGCCGGTAACAGGCAAAGCCAAAAGTCACTGTCAATGCGCTGGTTGTGAAGGTAGTACATGCCAAGAACCGCTACCCACCCGAAAAAGATAAGTACCGCAAAGTCGCCTAAGGTTTTGTATCCATAAGGGTTTTTACCCGCGGTATATTTAATAGCAGCCCCAATGCTTAACAGACCAACCAACAACAAGGTTATAAAAGAGAAAGAAAGACTGCCAAAAGCCGTCCAAAGCAAACCTAAACCAGAAACAAGTGCCAGGACCGAAGTAACAATCAAGGCCGTTTTCATTTGATTTAAACTTAGTTTGCCGCTTGCCAGTGCCCGATCCGTTCGTTCCTCGGTATCAGTTCCTTTGGCAAAGTCGCCATAGTCGTTTGCAAAGTTCGACAGTATCTGTAGCAAAATGGCCGTTGTTAATGCCAGTACCGTAACCGACCATGAATGCTGGTCAAAGTAGGCAGACAACACAGAACCCAGAGCGATAGACGCCAGAGCCAGGGGTAATGTGCGTAACCGGGCAGCAGAAACAAAGGCGCTGATCATGAACCTAGTCGATCACCTTCAGCTCTTTTCCAATTTTGATAAAGGCATTAATGGCTTTATCAAGATGTGCCTGTTCATGACCGGCGGAGATCTGAACACGAATACGTGCTTGTCCTTTGGGAACTACGGGGAAATAGAAACCAATAACGTATATGCCTTCTTCCAGAAGCTTTTCGGCAAACACCTGAGAGAGCTTGGCATCATACAACATAATGGGAACAATGGGGTGAACACCAGGTTTAATGTCGAAGCCAGCTTCGGTCATTTTGCCTCGGAAGTATTCTGTATTCGACTCCAGCTTGTCGCGCAGGTGGGTCGTCTCGCTGAGCATATCCAAAACCGCAATACTTGCGCCAACAATCGATGGTGCAACTGTATTTGAAAACAAGTACGGTCGTGATCGTTGACGTAACATGTCAATTATTTCTTTTCGGCCCGAGGTAAAACCACCAGAAGCGCCACCAAGTGCCTTGCCCAGGGTACCTGTAATGATATCCATTTTGCCCATTACGCCGCAGTGCTCATGTGTGCCACGTCCGGTCTTACCCATGAAACCACTGGCATGGCATTCGTCAATCATTATAAGAGCTTTATACTTGTCGGCAAGCTCAGCGATCTTGTCGAGTTGAGCGATGGTGCCATCCATAGAGAATACCCCATCGGTAACAATAATTCGGTTGTTGGCACCCTGACTTTCCTGAAGACATCTTTCAAGATCTGCCATATCGTTATGCGCATAGCGGTAACGAGCAGCTTTACACAAACGCACGCCGTCGATGATAGAGGCATGGTTCAAACTGTCGCTGATGATTGCATCATCTTTATTCAAAAGTGGTTCAAAAACACCACCGTTTGCATCAAAAGCCGCAGCGTACAGAATGGTGTCTTCCGTGCCCAGGAATTCAGAAATCTTCTGCTCCAACTCCTTGTGGATGTCTTGAGTTCCACAAATGAATCGCACTGAAGACATTCCATAACCATGTGTGTCGATTGTCTTTTTTGCCGCCTCGATCACTTTTGGGTGTGACGACAATCCCAAATAGTTGTTAGCACAAAAATTAATTACCTCTTCACCTGAGGTTAGCGCAATATCAGCTGCCTGGGGAGAAGAAATTACTCGTTCACTTTTATATAGTCCTGCTTCTTTAATGCTTTCAAGCTCTTGAAGTAAGTGGGGTTTCAACGTATCGAACATGTCTCTGTTAATTTTGAGACAAAACAACAAAATTTTTAAGAATCTAAGGCAAAAAGCTTAGGGAACCGTCTACCATTTAAAATGCAATCAATTTTGAACCAGAAAGATTCCAATCGGCCGATATATGGCTCGTTTTTGGATAAGTTGGAGTTTTTAACCCGAAAAAGAGCTTTTTTATCGGCGCAACCCAACCTTTTGGGTCATCGTTGGTTTGGATAGTATTGGCCTAAATAAATGTTACTTTTGCCGCAGTTTAGCGGTATTGTGACGCACGGGCCGTTAAAAGTAAAGTTACAGTTTAATCGAGAATGGCTGAAGATAAGAACCGCAACCCCCGAATTGTAGTAAAAAAAGATTCCGAAGGTCAAGGCGGACCAGATAAAAAAGGGAAGGGTAACCTTCCAAGGTTTAGCATGAGTTGGATCTACGTCATCATAGCGTTGGTCCTACTGGCTATGCTGTACATCCCAAAGGGAGGTGATGAGAGCCTGCAAACCAGAGAATTTCATGAAATGCTCCGTGACGGGCACGTGGAAAAGGTAGTGGTTGCGAACCGAAAGCGCGCATACATCTATCTCACCGACTCCGCACGTAAGTTGGAAAAGTACCAAAAGGAAAGCCGTGATAACCCTTTTGGGGGTGGACTAAGTCCTACAGGTCCTGATTTTGTTATTGAAGAGATCAGTGATGTGAAAACGTTTTCCGATGGAATGAAAGAAGCACAGAAAGACCTTCCACCAGAAGATGTAATACTCTTCGATGGTAAGGAAGAAAAGGATTACAGCGGTGTGTTTAACTGGGTAATCTTCTTTGCACTGTTGTTTGGTTTCTGGTACCTCATGATGCGACGTATGGGCGGCCCGGCAGGTGGTGGCGCAGGTCAAATCTTTAACATAGGAAAGTCAAAGGCCCAGTTGTTCGATAAGGACACCAAGGTGAACGTAACTTTTGCTGACGTCGCTGGTTTGGAAGAAGCCAAGGTTGAGGTAATGGAGATCGTTGACTTCCTGAAGAATCCAAAAAAATATACAGACCTGGGAGGTAAGATTCCTAAAGGAGCCCTGTTGGTAGGCCCTCCGGGTACAGGAAAGACACTTTTGGCGAAGGCGGTTGCCGGAGAGGCCAACGTGCCGTTTTTCTCTCTTTCCGGGTCCGACTTCGTTGAGATGTTTGTAGGAGTCGGTGCTTCGAGAGTGAGAGACTTGTTTAAACAGGCAAAGGAAAAGGCACCTTGTATCATCTTTATTGATGAGATTGATGCCATAGGACGAGCGCGTGGTAAGAACGCAATGCAAGGTTCAAACGACGAACGCGAGAATACCTTGAACCAATTACTTACCGAGATGGATGGTTTTGGCACCGATACCGGGGTTATTATCCTGGCGGCGACCAACCGGGTTGATGTATTGGATTCTGCTCTTCTTCGTGCAGGAAGATTCGATCGTCAGATTTTTGCCGATATGCCCGATCTCAACGAGCGGCGAGCCATCTTCGATGTACACCTGAAACCGCTTAAGATTGAGAAGAACCTAGACCGGGATTTCCTGGCGCGTCAAACACCTGGGTTTAGTGGTGCAGATATTGCTAATATGTGTAACGAGGCTGCCCTTATTGCCGCCCGTAAAAGCAAAAAGGTAATTGAAAAGCAAGACTTCCTCGACGCTGTCGGTCGTAT
>JAEPQQ010000135.1 GCA_017640445.1 Bacteroidia bacterium
CAATCTTGCTTCAATGTATCGGGGGGCTGCCGCACGATCTCCGGTTCTGAAGTCACCCCAGTTTCCCTGTGGGTCAATTAACAAATCCTTTTGGCCCAGGTTAACGGTAGCGTCTCCAATAGAAGCATCACCGTGGGGGTGATACTGCATCGTATGTCCAATGATGTTAGCCACCTTGTTGTATCGGCCATCATCCATTTCCTTCATACTGTGTAGAATCCTGCGTTGCACAGGTTTAAACCCATCTTCAATAGAGGGGACCGCTCGTTCAAGAATTACATACGAAGCATAGTCAAGGAACCACTCCTTATACATACCCTTTAGGGCGTGTTCCGTTGCTACTTCATTAGTAGGTTGATTCTCTTCCTCGTGTTCGATTTCGTGTTCTTCTGACATTTTCTAGTGCCGTTCTCTATATTCTTTACGTATGATTATGCTGCTTGCAACTCGTCTTCAGTCTCGTCAATTTCAACCTTCAGGTTTTGAATGATAAACTCCTGTCGATTGGGTGTGTTTTTGCCCATGTAGTACTCCAACAACTTCGGGATCGATGTCTCTTCGTTCAAAATAATCGGGTCCAAACGAATGTTTTCTCCAATAAAGGTTTCGAATTCAGACGGCGATATTTCTCCAAGACCCTTAAATCGGGTGATTTCCGGATTCGACAATTTGTCGATGGCGGCAATTCGTTCAGCCTCGGAATAACAGTATATGGTTTCTTTCTTATTTCTAACCCGGAAAAGAGGTGTCTCCAAAATGTATACATGTCCATCGCGAACCAGGTCGGGGAAAAACTGAAGGAAGAAGGTGAGCATTAGCAAACGAATGTGCATTCCGTCTACATCGGCATCCGTTGCAATTACAATGTTGTTGTAACGTAGCTTCTCAATACCTTCTTCAATGTTCAGTGCGTGTTGAAGGAGGTTGAATTCTTCGTTTTCGTAGACCACTTTTTTACTAAGTCCGTAACAGTTAAGCGGCTTCCCGCGAAGGCTGAATACTGCCTGTGTTTCCACGTTCCTGCTTTTAGTAATGGAACCACTGGCCGAGTCTCCCTCTGTAATGAAAAGCGTAGTTTCCTTATGGTTCTCTTTTTTCTCATCACCAAAGTGAACCTTACAGTCGCGCAGTTTCTTATTGTGAAGGTTTGCTTTTTTAGCACGTTCCTTGGCAATTTTCCGAACACCAGCCATGTCTTTACGTTCCCGTTCCGACTGTTGTATTCGCTTTAAAAGTGCTTCTGCTGTATCGCTGTTCTTGTGTAGGTAGTTGTCAAGCGATGTACGGATAAAATCATTAATGTGTGCCTTTATCGATGGACCTTTAGGACCCATGTCCGTACTTCCGAGCTTGGTTTTAGTTTGTGATTCAAACACCGGTTCCTGAACCCGAACACTGATGGCGGAAACGATAGAAGCACGTATGTCACTTGGTTCGAACTGTTTTTTGTAGAAGTCACGCAGTGTTTTAACAATGCTCTCCCTAAACGCGTTGAGGTGTGTACCTCCTTGGGTGGTATGCTGTCCGTTAACGAAACTATAATAGTCTTCACCATAGTGGCTGTCGTGGGTAAGAGCCAGTTCAATATCATCGCCTTTCAAGTGAATGATGGGATATCGAAGCTGTTCCTCATTCGACTTACGTTTTAACAGGTCGAGAAGTCCATTTTTAGAGAAGTAACGTTTCTTATTTAGCCAGATGCTCAGTCCTGCATTCAGGTAAACGTAGTTCCAAACCTGGTTCTCAATGAACTCATAAATGTATTTGTAGTTTTTGAAAACCGTTTCATCGGCTACAAACTCAGTAAGCGTACCATTTGGTTCGTCTGTTTTCGAATCCTCCTCACTGGTTAGGTTACCAAATTCAAAGCTGGCCCGTTTTGTTTGGCCATCGCGAAACGATTGAACCGTAAATTGCTGTGATAATGCGTTTACGGCCTTGGTACCAACCCCGTTGAGTCCTACAGATTTTTGAAAGGCCTTGGAGTCGTATTTACCACCGGTGTTGATTTTGGAAACACAGTCGATGAGTTTTCCAAGAGGAATTCCACGTCCATAGTCGCGCACACGCACGTGACGCTGGTCTATGTCAATTTCAATCTTGTTCCCGTGCCCCATTACAAATTCATCGATAGAGTTATCGAGGATCTCTTTGAGGAGAACGTATATACCATCATCGGCAGCAGCTCCGTTTCCAAGCTTACCGATGTACATACCCGGTCGAAGACGAATATGTTCACGCCAATCGAGCGATTTTATACTGTCTTCGTTGTAAACTATTTTTTCAGCCAAAGTATTAGGATTTGTAAACGATTAAACAACTCCCGAAATTAGAAAATAGGGTCATTTTTCCAGTGTTGATAAGGGTTTACTTATGAACAACTTGTGCTAATCCTGTGGATGCTGTGAGTCAAAAAGACGACAATTAAACGTCTTAACTGCTCCAATTGGTTAAAAACGGTCGAGAATCTCTTCTCCCTGGTCATGGAAATTAACCGAATCCTTATGTACTACACGTGTCTTCGACAGGGTGTCGTGCCAGCCAATGCCTTCTCCCAAAAAAGAAAAAGCATTAAAGGGGATAAGTCGGCAGAATGTTCGGGTCCAGTACACACCGGTGTTTGGTTTGGAACCGTCTTCCATAACCACTACGGTGCCTGTTATAAGTTTACCAATTGTTCTTCCGGTTGTACTTTCAACCAAACCATAGTAGAAGACAGAAATAACAGCTCCGAAGATGTAATCTACTATTCGCGATTCGTTTTGTATCAATTCGTAACCAATACCGGTGTATCCGATAAAGGCTCCAACAACAACACCTAAACCTATTATGGCTAGTCGGTCAATGATCCAATTAATAAACCGGGTACCTGCAGATACAGGAATCACTCGAGGGCGTTCTTTGATGCGAGGTGGTTCATACGAACTGCCAGGTGTTATGCTTTGAGGAGTACCTTCTGCGTAACTAACGCAGGTTCCTTCAAAAGTGGGATAGTTCATGGTTAATCCACAGATTACACCTCGATTCGGGTCAAATTTTCGGTTGCTACAGGTAGCACACCAGGTAAGTCTTTCTTGATGAGTCATTGCTTATTAATCGATTGTAAAAATAGAATTTCGGTTGAGTATTGCAAAAGCACTTTAACGCGGTGAGGATAACTTGTCGATAGGCAAGGGCTTTAGTACAACTTTAATTCTCCTTGATTAACGTTACCTTTGGTGCACTAAAAACGCACGTATGATTACCAAAAAAGTAGAGAAGGCATTGAACGATCAAATTAAACTGGAAGCGCAGAGTTCTCAGTTTTATTTAGCCATGGCTTCATGGGCAGAAACTCAGGGGTTCAATGGTACAGCTACCTTTCTATATGCGCATAGCGATGAGGAACGCATGCATATGTTAAAGTTGGTAAAGTTTGTAAACGAGCGAGGTGGAACAGCAATTATTCCACAGCTTGAAGCACCTCCGGTAGCGTTTGAGTCGTTGAATTACATCTTTGAGGAGTTGTTAAATCACGAAGTGGCTGTAACCAAGAGCATCAATAATGTGGTAGACGTATGTCTTCAGGAAAAAGATTATACAACACATAACTTTATGCAGTGGTATGTTTCCGAACAAATCGAAGAAGAAGGTCTGGCGCGCACCATTAACGACAAATTGAACATGATTGGTAAGGACAAAGGTGGACTTTACCTGTTCGATCGTGATTTGGAGACTATGGCAGCCACCTCAACAGACGCACAGTAAGACATTCACACAGCTTTCCAGTACCTGGTTCAGAATTGATAGGCAATGCCCAGTCTGGATCGCAGCAGCCCTCCGTCGAAGTCCGGCCTTACGTACGGCGATAGTTCAAAGATACCCTGGATGTTCTTCATCGATTTAAAGGGTTTGACACGCGCACCAACATGCATGGTGTAGCCGTTTAAGATGGAATAACCATAAACGTCATTAAAGAAGTTGAGATTTAAACCTAATCCGGTATAAACGTTCACCACTTCTTTTCGTTTCACGTTAATCATTAAAATGGGTTCGGTGGTCATGTTTCCAAAGAACGTGTTGGTGGCAACCCTGAAATCACCCCACACCCGAAGTTCAGAATTCGACGTGATGGAAACCTCTGATTGAAATGGGTAATATCCCAGGGAAACTTGTCCAAACGCAGAGTTTGTCAGCATTAAAGAGAATAACAAAATGGTAGTACGTGTCATAAGTTCGAAATCAATTTACAGAATGCGGGTTTAGGTAAATATTGGTCATCAAAAAGCAGTGGGTAGTCATCCCGATTAAAAAAGTAAGGTATCCATGATTCCCGATCGCTTACTCCCCAAACGGTGATGCCAAACTTGAATTTATCCGGAATTTGGTTGTAGGTTCTGAACACATGGAGATATCGCTCAGCTTGTCGATTGAGTTCATTTTCTGGTGCAAAGGGCATTTCCCTGGAAAGTGGATTTACCGAAACGTCTAATTCGGAAATATGAACCAGGTAGTCGTTCTTCCAAACATCGTCTATGGCTCTGGTAATCTCCAGATCCTCCGGAAAACCATTAAAAATGTGCATTTGTAAACCGATACCATGGATGGGTATACCCTTGGCCTTGAGACTGTTCATATAGTCAATAATCGCTTTTCTTTTGGCCGGGTTGAGGGCAATGGAGTAGTCGTTGTAGAACAGCTTGGCATCTGGGTCAGCCTCGTGTGCATATTGAAATGCCTTTTCGATGTAACCAGGTCCCAGGTGTTGTTTCCATACGGAATTGCGAATCGTGCCATCGTCATTAAAGGCTTCGTTTACCACATCCCAGCTGGCAACAACCCCTTTATAACGGCCCACGATTTGGTAAATGTGATCCTTGAGTAGGCGATCCCAGTCCTCCATCGAACCTTCGTAATAGGTAATCCAATCGGGTAACTGAAGATGCCAGATGAGTGTGTGGCCATGAAGGCGTTTCCCATTTTCAAGGCAGAAGTCAGCCAATCGGTCCGCGTCGGCCCAGTAATAAACACCTTCTGCCGGATGCAAATAGTCAGGTTTCATAATGTTTTCCGCAGTAACACTATTGAACTGGTCCATCACAATATCGCGGTATGGGCCATTCTGGTCAACCAGATTAACCTCGGTTACAACACCGCAGGGGAAGTCGAGGTGGTCAACCAGATGGTTGTTCAAATGGTCGCAGGTCACCACTGTGTCGTCGTGGCACGACCAGAAGAACAGAAGCACAAAAACGGATATAAGACGAAGGTTGTTCATGATTCAATATCAGTTTGAACGGTAGCAACGAAAATAGGAGAGGAGGTTGATTAAGACAGGCATAGAAATGTAGTTCGTCCGATTAGACAGTTAAATGACGGATTCAACTGGTGCAGAGGAGGCGTAAACCGCAGGCGTCGTACGTCAGGCGTAGTATATTATACGGTATCAAGTGAAGGTAATTGAAAAAGGCCATACAGGGCTCGAACCTGTATCTGTCACCTGGGAAGTGACCGCGTTTCCAGTTACGCTAATGGCCTTATGTCTTTGGTTCTGAACGCAATTAATTCGTTACTTTGGAACACCAAAGAAACGAATGAACGAGACAGTAGACAACTTTTTGATCAATGGATGTGGAAGATGTACACTGTACGGGACTTCCGATTGCAAGGTTAATCAGTGGGTAAAAGAACTAAAGCTACTACGGGATATTGTATTGGAAAGTGGATTGAAGGAAGAATGTAAGTGGGGGGCGCCATGTTATACGTATCAAGGCAAAAATGTGGTGATGGTTGTAGCGCTTAAGGGCTTTTGTGGTGTAAGTTTCTTTAAAGGCGCTTTACTGGAAGACCCGGAGTCATTACTGAGTAAACCAGGCCCTAACTCCCAAGCGGCACGCGTTTTTAAGTTTACCAGTTTTAACCAAATTGTAAAACATCGGGACTACATAAAACTCTGTGTTCTAGAGGCCTTGGAGGCAGAACGACTGGGTAAAAGGGTGAAGTTCGATAAAAAACCAGAAACCATACCAGTTGAACTGGAAAACATACTGGCCCAGGACGTTAACCTAAGAGTCGCTTTCGAAGCATTTACTCCTGGCCGTCAACGCGGGTATATTCTATATTTTTCTCAACCAAAGAGGTCAGCTACGCGAACAGCCCGAATTATTAAATCAATGGGTAAGATTCTGAACGGCGAAGGTCTGCATGACCAATACACGTCAAAAAGGAAAAAGTAAGAGCCGGGTCAATTACAGCAACGTTTAAACTGATACCTTTGAACGCTTAGTTTTAAACCTCCTAAATAACTAATCAAGGCCTTGATTTTCAGCCATAATAAGTTGTTTGTGATAGTCCTCAATTCTACTATTGGCGTTGCTATCAACAAACAGGATGCATACCATCATAGCTATGGTGGTGATACCAACAGCTCGCCATAGTGGAGTTTGGACAAATATGATCAATAAAGCGGCGACAGCTATAATAGCCGGGATCACTTTGAAAACAATGGTCCTGTATTCATTCATCGACTTTTCGGTTCGCGTAATTTCTGATTTTACGAATGCTTTCCGATTGGTTTCATAGTCGTTCGCAAAACTCGTTACACGTGCGTGATTCGTAAAGAATATTCCAAATCCCACCATTAAAAGCAAGAGTCCGGCGACCAGAGTAGGATAAATGTACGCCTTGGCCACTTCTGTTCGACCCAATTGCCAAAAACCAATGGTTGCCACTATGAACATGATTCCAAACAGGATGAAGAATTTGGAGGAGAATACCTCGTCTTTGGCCCAGTCGGTTGCTGTTTTAACTATTTCCATATTTTTATTTATTACTTTTTAAACTACTAGGGGTGTACCCGAAGGCTTTTTTGAAGGCATACGAAAAGTGAGACAGATTTTCAAAACCAACCGACAAGTAAACTTCTGTACTTTTTTGTTTCTCAATTTGGAGCTTGTAGTGCGCCAGATCCAGTCTTTTT
>JAEPQQ010000136.1 GCA_017640445.1 Bacteroidia bacterium
ATGGTGGTGGCCCGGGAGAGAACGACGGCTTTAGAGCTGTTGTAAACGATGGTGCTGAATACTACCACCTCATCATCTTTAACCGATGGGGAGAAGTAATCTGGGAATCAGAAGATCGCAACGAAGAATGGGATGGCAAGTATGGCACTAAAGACCAATCCAATCGGGAGCCCGTACCACAAGATGTATATGCTTATTACCTAAAGATTGTAAGTTGGAACGGCAAATCGTTCGATTATTCCGGAACCGTAACCCTCATAAGGTAGTGGGGTGTTAGCTTACAAGTGTACCTACTTCATTGCCCTGCACAATGTTCAATAGATTGTTCTGTTTATTCATATCAAACACAACAATGGGGAGTTCATTCTCCTGACACAAGGTAAACGCCGTCATATCCATTACCTTTAACTGGCGTTGAATTGCCTCTGTAAAGGATATATTGTCGAAACGGATTGCCGTGCTGTCTTTCTCAGGGTCGGCAGAATAAATACCGTCCACACGAGTACCTTTGAGCAACACGTCAGCTTCTATCTCCACAGAACGCAGAGATGCGGCTGTATCGGTTGTAAAATAGGGGTTTCCTGTACCTGCTCCAAAAATTACAACTCTTCCCTTTTCCAAATGGCGAATTGCCCGTCGGCGTATAAATGGCTCTGCTATTTGCTCCATTTTAATGGCGCTAAGCAATCGGGTGTGAACATTTAACTTTTCCAAAGCTCCCTGTAGTGCCATGGCGTTAATTACTGTCGCAAGCATCCCCATATAGTCTGCCTGAGCCCGGTCTTCCATACCACCTTCAACCCCTTGAACTCCTCTAAAAATATTACCTCCTCCAATAACAATGGCCACCTCAATTCCACGATCCACTACCTGTTTGATTTCTGCAGCATATTGCTCCAATACTGAGGGATCGATTCCATATTCCTTGCTACCGAGAAGCGCCTCGCCGCTAAGCTTCAGTAATATTCGTTTGTATTTCATTAAGTGCAATTATTCTTCAAAAAAACGCAAAAAAAAAGGAGAAACTAAGTTTCTCCTTATCTCTTTATTGACAATTCTTATTAACCAAGAGCGATTCGTTCGAATGAAACAACTCTCAAGTCTGAATTGATCTCTGTAAGCATTTTCTCAACGCTCTTAGAACTATCTTTAACAAAAGACTGCTTGGTAAGTGTGTTTTCCTTGTAGAACTTATTCAACTTACCCATAGCTATCTTTTCAAGCATTTGCTCAGGTTTACCTTCCGCACGTGCCTGCTCCATTCCGATCTCCAATTCACGTTTTTTAACGTCTTCCGGAATATCGTTTTCATCTACTGAGATTGGATTCATTGCAGCGATTTGCATTGCTACGTCTTTTCCAGCCTCAACAATTGCGTTATTGGCTCCAACGCTAAGTTCAACCAATACACCAATTCGGTTACCCGCGTGGATGTAGTTAATTACGGAAGCACCTTCTGTAATTGCATATTGAGTAACATCGATCTTTTCACCAATTTTACCCATTTCCTCAGTAAGACGCTCACCGATGTTCTGACCGTCAATTGTCAACGCCTTAAGCGCATCGATATCCGCTGGTTTGTTCTCAAGCGCAATGTCAGCCAACTGACCTGCAAGTGTTACAAAGTCTTCGTTCTTAGCAACGAAATCCGTTTCACAACTCAATCGAACCACAACACCTGTTGTGTTATCAGCAGATGCCTTGGCAATAACTGCTCCCTCTGTTGCATCACGGTCAGCTCGTTTCGCAGAAATCTTCTGACCCTTTTTTCTCAATAGGTCAATCGCTGCTTCAAAGTCGCCATTCGTTTCTGTTAATGCCTTCTTGCAGTCCATCATGCCTGCACCGGTCATTTTTCTTAATTCGTTTACTGCTGCTGCGGTAATAGCCATTTGACTTAAATCTTAAATATTAAGGATTGAATTATTCTTAATTACTCGCTACTTCTTCCGTAGTTTTTTCCGCCTCTTTTTTCGCCGCTTCTTTAGCTACTTTTCGCTCTGCAAGACCTTCAGCAATAGCATTTGCAAATTCCTTGGTCAACAGTTCAATCGAAGCAGAAGCATCATCATTTCCTGGAATCGGATGATCAGCTAGATTCGGATTTGAATTCGTATCTACAATCGCGAAGATTGGGATGTTTAGTTTCTGAGCTTCAGCAACAGCGATATGCTCTCGCTTGATATCAATAATAAACAAAGCAGCTGGAAGACGGTTCAATTGCTCGATACCACCTAGCAAACGCTGCAACTTTGTCTTTTCACGATCCTTCATCAGACGCTCCTTCTTGTTAAGGTGCTGATACGTTCCGTCAGAAGCCATCTTGTCGATGGATTGCATTTTCTTGATCGACTTTCTTACCGTAGCAAAGTTCGTCAACATACCTCCTAACCATCGCTCGGTTACGTAAGGCATATTTACTCGAGTTGCCTCATTCTGTACGATTTCCTTTGCTTGTTTCTTTGTAGCAACAAACATTACTTTTCGTCCAGACTTTGTAATACTCTTAACAGCTGCTTTCGCATCGCTAAGCTTAGAAAGTGTTTTATTCAAATCGATGATGTGAATCCCGTTTTGCTCCATGAAGATAAACGGAGCCATTTTAGGATTCCACTTGCTTGTAAGGTGGCCATAGTGAACCCCAGCATCAAGAAGTGTTTTTGTCGTGATTTCTGACATATACGAATATTATCGTTTACTGAATTGGAATTTCTTACGTGCTTTTTTCTGACCAGGCTTCTTACGCTCAACCATACGGTTATCACGTGTCATGAAACCTTCTGCTCTAAGAGCCGATTTGTGCTCAGCATCAACGTCAACAATTGCCTTAGCAATTGCCAATCGCAACGCTTCTACCTGACCCGTTGAACCACCACCGCTCAAAACAGCCTTGATATCATACTGACCATCAAGACCACACAAAGCCAATGGCTGGTGTACCTTATACTGCTGTGAAGCAGATGGGAAATAATCTTTGTAATCTTTTTTGTTAACGGTGATTGTTCCGTTACCAGGAGTCATGTAAACCCGCGCTACAGCAGTTTTTCTTCTGCCAGATGTATTCGTAACTTCCATATATTAAAGTTCTAAGGTTTCAGGTTTTTGAGCCGCATGTGGATGCTCGCTTCCAGTATAAACGAACAAGTTGTGGAACAATCGGTTTCCAAGTTTGTTCTTAGGCAACATACCCTTAACCGCTTTTTCTACTAAAGCTTCAGGCTTCTTAGCCAATAGTTCTTTAGCCAATGTCTCTCTCTGACCGCCTGGATACGAAGTATGTCGGATGTACTTCTTAGTTTCCATTTTGTTTGCAGTCATGGTGATCTTTTCAGCGTTGATCACAATTACATTGTCACCACAGTCGACGTGTGGAGTAAAATCAGGTTTGTTCTTACCCCGGATGATCTTGGCAATTTCAGAAGCAAACCTACCTAAGGTTTTACCTTCTGCATCAGCAACGTACCATTTCTTGTCAACAGTCGCCTTGTTGGCTGATTTTGTCTTATACGAAAGAGTATCCACTATGTGTTTCTTTTTATTATTTCCTCAAAAAGGGCTGCAAAAGTAGGCCTAAGTTTTTAATTTTTCAACGAAATCAAGTAAAAAAACACCATTTTGGACATTCCGGGTCAAATCCAGCTAAAACCCAGGTTTAGCGTACTACGTTGATGGTTCCTTTAAGAAGTTTTCGAACCGTTTTCTTACCCTTGTATTTAATATAATATGGATAGACACCAGATGGCAATGGAACACCGCGATACGAACCGTCCCAGCTAAAGTTCTTATCGAACGTCTCAAACACACGCTCCCCCCACCGATTAAAGATGGCCATTTCGAATTGAACCACACCCGCAGTGCGTAGAGAATAGAAATCATTGATACCATCAGTGCCCGGTGAAAATGCATTTGGAATAACTACATAAACCGAATCGTCTACACACACCTGAAGACTAAACGAATCACGACATCCTCCTCGATTTTGGACATATAACCAGATTCGATACACATTGGTATCTACCGAATAACGATGAATCGGATTACTACCTGTTTGATATGGTGCAAACGTAGAGTCACCAAAATACCAGGTTCCTGAGGTAGCACCCGTTGAATAATTTATGATCTGAACCTCTGGGTCAAATGGATTTAGACAGAATCCTTCCGCAGGGCTTGTAATAAAGTGTGCATTCAATCGTGGATACGAAGGGATGTAAACACCCGAATCGAGGTAACACTGTGTCAATAGGTTCCGAACCCTAAAGTTGTAAGTATTGCTCACCAATGCGTCAATGCGGTTTGTAAATCGCGATGGGTCAGTAAACCACTCCATGCTGTAAGGGTCGGTCAACCTGGGCGTTACTTCTGCAAATCCAACGGTACCATAACACTGGGTGTCAGATGTCAATACGTCGACATTAATCTTTGGAAAAATGTGCAGATACACACTGTCCTTATATGCATCCGAACATCCATCCCCAATCGTTGCAACAACCCAACGCGAACTGGATGGTCGGGTAAATATAGATCGATCGGTTGATGAACTCGCTGACCACGAGTATGTATACGGGTTTCCAGAACCTCTAAGGCCTCCTGCCACCAATGTTGCCTGTTCGCCATGGCACAGCGAATCATCGTCAAAGGTGAACGACCCCTTCAGTGTGTCTAACACCTGAACGACCACACTGTCTTCCGAATAGCAGGTTGGTGTACCATATCGATAATGGAACTTGTGGTTGCCACTACCTGAGTGGTTTGGATTGAACAAACTATCGCCATAGGTCGTACCCGTCCATACACCACCCAAAGGAGTTGCACCTATGGTAATGGTAGTATCACGGAAACAATAAATTGGGTCGTAGTTTGTAATTGTTACGATTGGTCGTGGATCAACCTGAACGTCGCACGAATCCAAACATCCATTTCTTGAAACATAGTAGATGCGGTGTATTCCTACACCTGCAATGGCAGGATCGAACAAACCAGAAGCCGTATCAACAATGCCGTTTCCGTTCCAATACCCTCCGACTTCTGCCTCGAAAAGATCAAAAACGTTGTCCGTTTCACACAGGATGGTGTCGTTTTGTATCACAGATTCCGGATAGACATGCATAATTATACTGTCACGGCAACCGTTGGCATCGTAATAAAGTTTGTGGTTACCCCTACCGGCAAGAGCAGGTGTGAACCAAGCCGTACCCGTAACTCCGGGCCCTGTCCATCTTCCTCCTCCTGGCGATCTTCGGGTTGTTGACCAGTTCAGAACGATTCGGGGATCTTCTATACAGAACTTTACGGTGTCGTAGTTCACCACCGTTCTGCGGACATATACGATTTTTCGGTCAGTACAACCGTTAACGTGGTACGTAATGGTATCGTTGTACCAAGTGCGGTTAAGTGCATATATAAACGTAGCATCATAAGTCCCGGCAAACGAATCGGTAATACCCATCCCAGTCCAGAAACCACCGCCTGGCAGACCAGCGTGCACATTAAACGGTGGAGCATTCGGGCATGCCACTTGATTCCAACGTGCATTTATAGGCTTAACATACATATAAGTAGTGTCTCTGCAACCATTAGCATCGTAAATGAGCGTTTTGCTTCCTGAACCGGAAAGCGAAGGGTGGAACCAACCACTTTGGTTGTTTCTAAATCCTGGTCCTGTCCACACGCCACCAATTGGGCTAAAATTCAACCTAACCGAATCCACCGACTGACATACCGTATCAAACTCTTGCGACGATACCGGATATACATTAATCGTCTTTGTATCAACACATCCGTTCCAGGTATAGGTAACCACAAAGGCTCCTGTATCAACCGGGTCGAAAAGTCCGGCACTGGTAATATTGGGTCCACTCCAGGTTCCACCAGCCGGATTATGTCCGGTTACCATAAAAGGTGACAAACCAGGACATGAGGCATTTGGGAAACCGGCGTCAAAAGCAATTACCGTTACGCGCATTCGGTCGGTACAGCCTGCAAAATGGTAGGTAATCCAATGAGTCCCTGCACCGGCGAGCGATGGATTAAACAGTCCGGTACTGGTATCAGCAACCCCGTTACCCGTCCAGTAACCACCCGTAGGTGTAGCCGAAAGATTAAACGCAGGAGCGGCTTCACAAACCGTAGTGTCGTTTTGAGCCACCGGGGGGTCCACTACCTCGATCCAAACCGAATCTGAACCTGGCACTGCCACGCCATCAGACACGGTAAGCTTAACCCATCCGGATGCTGTAGGACAATAGGTATGAGGCCCATAGGTTCCGTTTATGCCGGAAGTCCAGGTAAACACATAGCGGGTGGAGTCTCCTCCAGTTACGTCAGCTGTTATTTCTGTACACGTCCCTCTGCACACCGTATCCGGGTCCGCCGTGAGGTCAACTACTATGGGACAATCTGTAATTGCAAAGGTGGTATCACTGTGCAATTGCCACGCTGAATCACATTGATCGTAACGCACGGCATCAAAATCTACGCGATAGTTCCCACTTCGGTCGAGAACCGAACTCAGGTTTAGCACAAAAGAATCCGTCTCGTTATTGGCATCGCAATTGACCGGCGTAATACTGGTTATTGAAGGAGACAACGGCCCCGAGACCAAGAAATTTCCTGCACGTATAGAATCACAATTCCATCGTTGATCGAACCGAATACCTAATGTATTATCGTTACAACTTGCCGCTGGTGGGGATACAAAAACCGGAGGCAGCAGCGGGTCAACACGAGTTGTCCAAAAAGCCTCCCAGCCATCGCATGGCACGCTCACATCACTATGAAAATAGATGGTAAGGCATGAATCACTGCTTGAAAAAGTACCGGGGTTTTTAGAGCCGCTTATTTTCCCACTTAGCTTTG
>JAEPQQ010000137.1:0-6528 GCA_017640445.1 Bacteroidia bacterium
AGCCAAACTGCCAGCAAGCAGAAGACCAACTGATAACATTAATCCCCGATAAAGGGCCGAAAGCCATTTCGTGTTGTAATGTTTTTCCATTTTTACTTGTTAAATTATAAAATAAATAAATTACCTACTACGGATTTAGATGGACTAAACCCAAGACTTCAAATATAGAGGATAGAATTCGAGAATTCCAAGTTTTAACGACGATGACACCTAACCTGACAATGGTTACACCTACTTTCTCACATTTCACCCACGGTTAACCCCCTGATAACCTTAGAAAAACAAGGGCTTTGGCGTTATCTCAGACCAAATGTCATAATTTGAAAAACGTCAGTATTTGACAATTCAATAACACTTTTTGGCCATTTGGTTACACTTAAATGACGATACCACGTCAAAATTGTGGCACTTCGGGCAATGAACACGTACGGTTTTCATTTTCCTTCTTTAGCCAATCCATTAACGGATTGAAGTAATTTACCATGGCTTTTGCACTCATTTCAGCACCCAAATGTTGCTGAAGGTGCTCCCTCCAGTCACAATTGGCGCCGTCCTTCATTAAGTTCTTCAAGAAGGCACCGGTTTCCTTACTTCCATAGTAATTCGTGTTATGTGGATCTTGCCCAAGAATGTTGCGGGCAATGTGGTCGTGAAACTGAAACAATAACACATTACTAAGTGCATAATCGTAATACTGGGCAGCATCGTTATTAATGTGCGTCTTACTTGCTGCATCGCAATACCGTTCATCGCGTTCGTTCGGTGGCACAATACCTTGTAAATTGTATTTAAGTTCCCACCAGCGGCTATTGAATTGCGAGTCGGGCAGACTGTTCGCATACAGATCGTGTTCAAATTCAGTCATTACACCTGCCCCCCATGGCAATAAAACCACGTAATCAAGGGCCTCCTTTAACATCTGCTGAATGTTGTCCACTTCCACCGAGTCAGAAATCAACCCGTATTGTTTCAAAAACGGAGGTTGCATACTTGCCAGGCCGATTAAGGTTCCCATTGCTTCGTGATAAGCGCGGTTTGCTCCACCTCTTAAAATAATCGGTACGCTGTCGTTGCTATACATCATATAGTAATAGATGTGCCCTAACTCGTGCAACGTTGTTCCCCACCACCTTGTATTTGGCACTATGCTCATAAGGCTTCTCACATCGGCAGCATTATCGATGTGCCACGCTGAAGCGTGATTGTTCTTTTTGTATGCAGCATCTGCCGGCAATGGGTACAAACTCGATTTGGTATAAAACGATTCAGGAAGTTCGGGATATCCCAAACTCACGTAAAAGTCTTCCCCCTGGGTCATTATCCATTCAGCTGATTTTTCAGATAATGCGGCATCGAGATCAACTCCTTCGGAGGAAATCATTGCACTCCATTCCTGTCCCCAACGATTTGGCAACCAATGAGCCGGCAGCATATCGGGCACTTCTTCATTGTATTTTCGTGCAAGTTCATAGCGTGCCCAGGTGTGGAGTTCTCGGTACAAGGGCCAAATGTCTTTTATCAAACCTCGGCAAGCCTTGATCATTTCATCACTGGTCATGCCATAGTCAGACACCTGGTACTGGAAATAATCACTATAATCTAGGGCTTTTACCGTTTCGTTTCTCAGTCGTTGCAGATTTACCAAACCTTCTTTTAGTGAGACACCAACTTCCTTGCTTGCCTCCCACGCCTTTAGCCGTTCGTTGAGATCCACACTCTTCTCCAATATTTCATCAATGTGATTAGCAGATACAGACACCTTGTCGATCGTAAAGTCAAACCCATAGAGGGTAGTTGTTTGTGCGTTTTCTGCCTTAATTTTTTCTTTTACCAGATCGGCAATTATCTGTGGACTACCAGCGGCTGCATACAGGATTGAGTTTAGTTGTCTCAGCTGAACCGGACTTAATTCCTCCTTACGCTTCAAAAACCTCTGGGCCATTTCAATGTTCCCGGCGCTACCGGTGAAAGCCACCATGGCTTCTTCTGCTTCTTGTGCTATTTGAGACGTAACTGTATCTCCTTCAACGATGTATGTATTAAGCTTCCACTGAGCCTCAGCGGAAGGAATTTTCAACTCCTGAAACCTCTTGTTGTATGCGTTCAAAAACGAATCTACCTGAAGTTGAAACGCACTATCCGCATCCTGAGGTTGTTCTGGTGCTGTTGAACAACCTGTAACCAATACTGCAGATATTATTGTTAAGTATACATATAGTCTCATAGTTAACAAATGTACTTCATCGCTACACAACTGATAACGGAAATTTCATGATAACGTAAACATTTAACCATTGAAATATGGTCAAAACCGAACCAACTATATGCTATTGTGGCGATCAAGCCCTACATTACCCAAGGTAAACGTTCGGGACAGATAAAACCAAAAACTGTTTTCTTTGTTGCTGAACAAAACATATTTTGATTATATGAGTAGTGTGCAGACAGATAGTAACGACGCCAAGGTCATCATTTCTTCCTGGGTTAATGAATACACGGATGACTTATATGCGTATGCTGTGAAACGTGTTTCGGATGACAACCTGGCCAAGGATTTGGTACAGAACACATTTCTTGCAGCGTACCAGTCGTACTCCAAGTTTGAACACAAAAGCAAGCCTAAAACCTGGCTTACATCTATTCTTAAAAACAAAGTTATGGACCACTTTCGTCAGGTTTACAGACGAAATGAGACATTTATTGAAGGACAGGAATCGTCGTATGACGAGAATGGAAATTGGAAAGAAAATCAAGTTCCTGAACCCTGGACAGCTAAAAATGTCCTGGATAATCCGAACTTTGTTTCAGTATTTGACCAATGCATTGACAACCTGCCTGAAAAATGGGCATCTTCGGTTCGCATAAAGTACCTCGAAGCCGACATGGATATTGAGGAATTGGGTATTACAAAAGCGAACTACTGGAAAATGCTCGAACGGGCTCGCACCCAACTTAGGGGATGCCTGGAGGAAAATTGGTTTAAACTTGACAAATAGCAATATCTCAAGAAGTGAAATTACTTGACAGACTCTTCGTCTCATGCCAGAAAGCTGCATCGTTGGTGCACAAAAAACACAATATTGGCTTGACTCGGTCCGAACGTTTACAACTTCGGCTGCACTCGAACATGTGTGCTGCGTGCAAGACCTTTGAGAAGCAAACGGATCAAATTGAGCATGTGCTAAAAACACGATTAAGCGAAGAAGGCAAGCCGGATCTTACCGACTTCAAATCGGAAACAACTTCAAAACTTTCCCCTTGATTTTTAAGGTGCTACGAGAATTTCGGTCGTTAGACGAAACACCGTAGTCAGCTTTGTCATAAATAAACGACTCAAAAATGACGTAACCCGATGGGTGACGACACATGTAGATTTAGACCACCTTTTGGAACATCGTTTTTGTTAGAACTGTTGGGTGGTTAACACTGATGTGTAATACAAGAGAACAAGGACTGTTTTTCAACCTTTTCGAAGAATCTAGCAGGCTGTAGTGTCTAGTTAGAGCAACGCAGGAGCCCCTCGTGTAGGGGCTTTTTTCTTGTTGAAAATCAGTTGTTTCGAGAATTGGACTATCATTGCATACAATGATCGAATTTTTGGAAGGTACGGTTGATGAAATGGCACCCACACATGCCGTTATTAACGTGAATGGCGTTGGCTATTTTGCGCACATCTCCCTCAATGCATACGAACGCCTTAACGGAAAGAAACAGCTTCGGCTTCTGACCTATCTATCTATCAAGGAAGACAGTCATACACTCTATGGTTTTTACGACCATACAGAACGGACCATTTTTCTGCACCTGATAAGTGTTAGTGGCATTGGTCCTACCACCGCGCGAATGATATTATCTTCTTTGAATCATAATGAGATCATTGGGGCAATATTAAACGGGAACGTGGCGTTGTTAAAATCGATAAAAGGTATTGGCCCTAAGGCCGCTCAACGAATGATTCTTGAATTAAAAGATAAGATGGGAAAAATAGGAGGAGGAGTATCCGCTTCCAGTTCACCGGAATTATCGAATATTAACGAAGCACTTGAAGCTCTTCAAGCACTTGGATTTGCTCGTAATGCTGCGGAAAAAGCCATTCTTAAAATTAGTAAAGAATTAGGGGATTCGGCAACCACTGAAAACCTCATTAAAAATTCATTGAAATTATTATAATTTTGTCGGCTAACGCAAAACAATACAGGCCTATAGGAGACTTCTACTTTAATTGTAGCCCAACACATGCACTCGGGCTTAATCCGGTAAACAAAAAAGAGAGATTTTGAGAAGCAGCATAAAGGTATTGTTGATTGTTTCCTCATTGTTGTACCTGGCGTCTACGTCAGGAGCAAAAGGCCTTTTAAGATATGACCAAACTAGTCTTGAAGCCGGCCCCGACTCCAGTGAAAAAGACAGTCTTAAGTATCCCATCCGGGATCGGGAAGTCGGAGAATTCGGCACAATTCGGCAATTTGACCTAAAAGACCCAAATAACATCCATACGGATATTGATTACAATCCGGAAGATGGCACGTACAGTTTTCAGCGAAAAGTTGGTGACCGGCCATTTGGATCGCCGGAATCCAAGTCGTTTCAAGACTATCTGGACTACCAAAACACCGAAAGTCAACGGGACTATTTCCGCCAGAAATCACAAGCAACCAACTTCGTTCGTAGCAGTGGTATTCTTCCTGAGTTGTTTATCGACCCTAAGCTGAATTCCCAGCTCTTTTCAGATGGTTTGATAGACATTCGACCAAGTGGTTCGGCCGAGTTGATCTTTGGAGGAAAGTATAACCGTGTTGAGAACCCCAATTTTACTGCACGTCAACAAAAGAACGGCAACTTCGATTTTAAGATGAAGATGCAGGTTAACGTGACCGGTCAAATTGGAGATAACGTTAAAATCAACACCAATTACGATACAGAAGCAACGTTTGAATTTGAGAACCAAACCGGATTAAACTGGCAAGGAAAAGAAAACGATATTTTACAAGCGGTTGAACTCGGAAATGTGAGTTTACCGCTAAATGGAAGCCTTATTCAAGGTGGACAAAGCCTGTTTGGTATTAAGACCAAGCTCCAGTTTGGAAAACTGACCATGACCACTATTGCCACTCAGCAAAAAGGGGAAACCCGGGAAACTGAGGTAAATGGCGGTGCCCAGGTAACCAAATTCAATGTACAAGCCAGTGACTATGATGTAAACCGACACTACTTCCTTTCGCAATATTTTGCGAATCAGTATGACAACGCATTGTCTCGGTTGCCCGTTATTCAAAGTAACTTCATCATCAACTACATTGAAGTTTGGGTAACGAACAGGGCTTCCAATTACAGCAATACGGGTAATCTTGTGGCGCTTATGGACCTTGGGGAAGCGGCCCCTTACAACTCGAACTACCAGCGACCTACCACGGAACCTTTTCCGGATAACGAAGTAAACGGTCTGTTCCAGGCAGTTACGGCTGACCCAGATGGCACCAAAAGCCAACTTCAGGTTGGTTTGGAATATGTTGACCTGAGCAACGCGCGACAACTGAATGCCCAGGAATATACACTAAACCCACAGTTAGGATATATCTCTCTAAATCAATCGCTTAACACAGACGAGGTGCTCGCTGTGGCATATGAGTATTCATACAACGGTAGAATCTATAAGGTGGGTGAATTTGCAAGAGACCGGCCGCCAAACAGCCAAACACCTCCAACCCTGGCGGTAAAAATGATCAAGTCTACCCTAATCAAAACGAATCTGCCTACATGGAACCTGATGATGAAAAACATCTATTCGTTGGGTGCCTATAACATGCAAACGGACGAGTTTAACTTCAACGTTGTATATGCTGATGATAATGGTGGTGGAGACCTGGGGTATCTTCCTGTTCAAACCAATGAGCAAAATTGGTACCGTCGTCAGTTAAACGCCGTTTTCAATCTGGATAAAATGAACCGTCAGTTTGAGGCAAAACCGGATGGTCTTTTTGATTTGATTGAAGGTGTTACCATTCAATCTCAACAAGGACGTATTATCTTCCCTATGCGGGAACCCTTTGGGGATTATACACGATCTCAATTCAACGATCCGAACGGAAAAACTGCTGACTATTATGCCTTTGACGCGCTCTACGATTCAACGAAATGGGATGCAGAACAGGATGTATCACACGATAAATTCTTCCTGCGTGGTAGTTATAAGGGCTCATCGAGTAACCAGATACGACTGCAATGTTTTAACGTGCCTAAGGGTTCGGTTAAAGTAACTGCCAATGGCTCTTTGCTTAACGAGGGCACAGACTACATTGTGGATTACACCATTGGTATGGTTACCATCATTAACGAAGGTATTTTGGGTTCAGGAGCGGTAATAAAGGCTACTTGTGAGAGTAACTCCCTGTTTAACCTCCAGCAAAAATCTCTGGTGGGAACACGGCTTGACTATAAGGCCTCCGACAAGTTGTTACTTGGAGGAACGCTGCTTCACTTAACGGAGCGGCCCCTGACACCCAAAACCAATATTGGAGAAGAGCCATT
>JAEPQQ010000137.1:6538-6772 GCA_017640445.1 Bacteroidia bacterium
AGCTTATAACACCAATTCACGTATGTTAACCCGATGGGTAGACAAATTGCCTTTTGTGGAAACCAAAGAAGAGTCGACACTGGCACTCACGTGGGAATTTGCTCAGATTATACCGCACAAGCCTCTGAGTATTGGAGATGCAGAACGTGGCACTTCGTTTATTGATGATTTTGAAGGAGCGGAAACACCTTATGAACTGAAAAACGTGGTACGTTGGAAGATGGCCAGTGTCCC
>JAEPQQ010000138.1 GCA_017640445.1 Bacteroidia bacterium
TGTCATAAATTTCTAATTCTTCGTGTTAATCCTTTGAAAACTACAGACTTGTAATGTCGATTTTTTTAATAATAGTTGCTAAATTAACTTATTATAATGATATTCGTAGACTACTATTTACGAAAGTTAGTGGATTTGCCACAAGGATCTAAAAAAATTACTATGACCGTGCCTCGTCTCGTTACGACATGTTTTATCTATTTGACATTCTTCATAATGTCGCCTGGTTTTGGTCAAACCGCAATACCTGCATCCCCAATTGATTCCATTGAAGTCCTGTTAAACAAGGGCCAGTTTTCTACAGCCGAGTCTGAACTTAGTCAGTCGAGCCACGTGGAATGTTCATTTGATTGGGTAAAACAACAGTTGTTACTGGAGACTGCTCGTTTTCACACCGGGGTTAAATCCGACTACGATAAAACGTTGAAAACCATCAAGTTCTGTGAGACCTCAGCTTTTAACGACGTTCAAAAAGCAGAGATCGAACTTCTCGCCGGCCAGTTATATCAGGTCTACGGAGATCTCTCTCATGCGCTTGAGCGATACATCTTAGCCACGGAATACTCCAAGGCAGACTCCGTATTACGGTTTAAGTCGTATCTGGCGCTTGCCGATATCCTGTTGGAATCAGGGGAGGTTGATATGGTAGAGCAATTCCTGGCCAAGGCCAATGGATATCAGCAAAAATCGAATTTGGTTTCGATGGATCGAGCGCAATATCTCCATACGGTGGCTTTGCTCAATTACGAAAAGAATCGATTGCAGCCCGCGCAGTTATCGTTGGTTGAGGCTATAAACATGAATAAGTCTCTTGGTTATAACCACTCGTTGGCTCAAAACTACATGTTGTTATCAAACCTAAACCTTTCGCTTAAAAACTTTAGCACGTCACGTCAATACCTCGACAAAGCGGCATCTTTAAGTCAGTCGGTAGCGCTTAACAAACGCATTGAGCTTGAAGAAGCCAACGTTGACCAACGACAAGGTTTCACGGATAAAGCGCTTAAAAAGATCGACGCGATTAAGGAGCATGCGGCCAGCTCGGATGATGCTCTCTTATTGCTTCAGGGTCTTAGGAAAGAAGCAAACCTGTATCGCTCAAGGGGCGACTATCAGCGTACACTGGACGCTGAGAAGGAACTTCGCGCCCTGGAGGATGAACTTGGTATGGGGCGTTTGTATAAGTCGTACTTCCAAATTAAAAAAGCGCGTGACGAGAAGAGCCGAGAAGTAAAACAAGAGCTATCCGACCTGGATAATGCACTTCTGGAAAAGGACGACCGTTTCACTACCTATTTGAAATATGGTTCTGCCATTGCCATTCTCTTATTACTTACCGTGATTGGTTTGATGTGGGCCCAGCTGCAGATTAAACGGGGAACCAATCGCAAGCTCATGGAGCGAAACTCCATTATTAAAGATCAAAACGACGAATTGCGTAAGATGAATGCCATCCTCGACGATGCGAAACGTCAGGCCGAAGCAGGTTTAATGGCCAAGTCTAACTTCCTGGCCGTTACCAGTCACGAGATACGGACACCAATGAACGGGATTATGGGTATGGCCTCCCTCCTGCTCGACTCCAATCTTAATGACGAGCAGACTAAATACGTTGAAACCATTGAAACCAGTAGCCAGAACTTATTGGTAATTCTGAATGACATCCTGGACTTTTCTAAGATTGAAGCCGGCAAAATGAACCTCGAATCGAAGCTCATTGATCTGGAACAGTTAATTGTTGAAGTTTCAACCATGTTCTCGAAACAGGCTCAAGAAAAGAATATCGTGATCAGCCATGAAATCGGTGGGGCCAACATACGGTATTTCAAAGGCGACATTCTCCGAATCAGACAGGTATTGATCAATCTGGTGAGCAATGCAGTCAAGTTCACCAAAGACGGAACGATTAAGATCATCGTAGAACTCGAAGAGTTTATGCGAACGCCTGGCCTAAAGGAGCAAAACGCCAAGTTAAAGTTCTCGGTTGCCGACGACGGAATTGGTATATCACCCGAAAAGCAACAAACGATTTTTGATGCGTTCGAACAGGAAGACCAATCCACATCGCGCAAGTATGGCGGAATAGGACTCGGACTGAGTATTTCCAAAAAACTAGTTGAGTTAATGGGTGGTAAAATTGGACTCACTTCGGCTAAAGGAGAAGGAACCACTTTTTTCTTTACGCTGGATGTTAAGATTCCAACGTCTAACGATTCCGATGAGCAGCCGGTAAACGCCTTAAAACGTGTAAACCCTCTGGACGTTGAAGAGAAGATTAGTGACCGATTCCCGTTAAATATTCTGGTTGCAGAAGACAATATGTTTAACAAGATGTTTATCGAAAAACTACTGAGCAAGTTCGGTTACGACGAGTTTTTACATGCTGAAAATGGTGTTGAGGTAATGGAGCTTATGGAGAAAAACCAGGTAGACATTATTCTGATGGACATTCAAATGCCGGAAAAAGATGGCCTTACAACAACCAAGGAAATCATCGAGAAATATGGTAACCAACGACCTCCGATTGTTGCTCTTACGGCCGATGCCAATGAATCCAGTAAGGACTTCTATATGAATGCTGGTATGGACGATTTTCTTAGTAAACCGTACAAGGCTGAAGACCTGCATGTTCTCCTATCGAGTTACGGTGCCAAAATTGTTGCGGAAAAAGAAACGACTGAAAGCTAGTTCAACAGTTCTCGTATAGCCTTTGATTTGAGAAGGCATTCATCATATTCCGCATTGGGATCCGAATCAAACGTAATGGCTCCCCCTACGGCGTATTTCGCCACCTTCTTTACATCGTCATACATCAGGCTTCTGATTACAACGTTTGAGTCGAACTCTCCATTGGGTTTGATGTAACCCACCGAACCACTGTACCAGCCACGAGATGCGGTTTCAATATCGTCAATAAACTCCATGGTAATGTGCTTTGGTGCGCCGGTCATGCTCCCCATTGGATAGGTAGCCTTCAGTGCCTCAAAAAAACCAAGCCCGGGCCCTAACTGACCGGAGATGGTACTGATCATCTGATTTACCTGTCGATATCCGTATATGCCAAAAAGTTCATCTACCCGCACCGTGCCGGGTTCACTCACCTTGCTAAGGTCGTTTCGGACAAGATCTACAATCATTATATGCTCAGCCCGTTCTTTTAACGAGTTGGCAAGGTGCATTCGGCTCATGCGGTCCTCTTCCGAGTCGCGGTAACGCTTCGATGTCCCCTTGATAGGCTGACTGTATATCCGCTCTCCGTCAGACGACATAAATCGCTCGGGACTCGCACATACCAGATGTTTTTCATTTAGCCTTACAAACGAAGAGAACGGTGTTGGTGACAGTTCTACCAGCCTGCGATACAGGTCCAACCCATTGGAGCACGTGAAATCCATAAGTACGGTTTCCATACATAGATTCATCTCATACAGATTCCCTTCTGCTATCTGTTGTTTAATGTATTCCACCTTGTTGTGATGCTCAGTCTGGGTTAAAGAGCTCACAGCGGTATTAAACGACACCTCACAGGGCATGTCATTGGCGTCTGCAGTTTGGTTAATCAATTTCAACAACTCTTCCTTTTGCTCAGAAAAAATCTCTAATTGACCATTTCTGGTTAGCGTTATAACGTGTTCCGGAACCACTACTGTGTACAGAGGCCAGTCCAGCACATCTACGTTCTCAGAACGCAGCGGGTGAAAGGCGTTTTTCAGGTCGTATGCGGCCACGAAGAAGTTCCATTTCCCAGGCACACTAAACTGTGAGGCGTGTAATGCATGAATCTGATCTGAATGGCACAGCTCCTTTTGTTCCAATACGCCTACTCCGATTATCCACTCGTAGTTTCCCAGCTCATAACCATTTGGTTGGTTACAACTGTCCAGCACAAACACCGATGGTTGTGTTCGCAACCACGTAAATAGTTTACGTTTAAAAGTATCCACCTGCACGTCAGTCCTTTTTATGAAAATAGTCGTAAATCAATTGTGCCTTGCTAGGGCCAAGTTCCCGGGTTAAGTCATCAAGGCTGAGGTTTTTGATCTTTTTGACCGACTTAAACCTGGACAACAGGGCCTGAGCCGTTTTAGGTCCAATGCCATCGATGGCTGAAAGTTCAGTACGGGTAAGCCCCTTAGAACGTTGATTCCGATGATGGGTAATACCAAAGCGATGAGCCTCATCCCGCATGTGCTGAATCACTTTAAGCGTTTCGGACGTCTTGTCGATGTACATGGGTAAGGAATCTTCGGGGTAATAGATCTCTTCCAGCCTTTTGGCGATTCCCACTACGGCTATTTGGCCATACAGGTTAATTTCTTTAAGGGTCTCCACCACAGAACTAAGCTGCCCTTTTCCTCCATCGATCACAATGAGTTGCGGCAATGGTCTTTCCTCTCGCACCAGGCGTGTATATCTCCGATGGACAACTTCCTTCATGCTATCGAAGTCGTTTGGCCCAATAACGGTTTTAATATTGAAGTGACGGTAGTCTTTCTTGGATGGTTTTCCATCCTTAAAAACGACACAGGCCGAGACCGGGTTTGTTCCCTGCAGGTTGGAGTTATCAAAACACTCAATATGGCGCGGTTCTTCCGTTAGACGAAGGTCTTGCTTCATTTTATCCATGAGCCGGTCTACTCTCGCTCCGGGGTTCAACTTTTCGTATTGATCGAGTTTTTGCTTTTTGTAAAGAAGCGCGTTCCGCACCGATAGGTCGAGCAATTTCTTCTTATCTCCGGCTTTGGGTACGGTTTGTTTTACATCGTTAAGCATATCGAGAGGTAACGGTACAATAATCTCCTTTGCATCTGACTTGTACTTTTGCCGAAACTCGGGAATAGCCTGAGCCAGTACCTCTTCCATCGACTCGTTCATCTTAAGCTTGTACTCAACCGATTTGGCTTGGATCACCATTCCATTTACTACTTTAATAAAGTTCACAAATGCCCTGTTTCCATCAACAACAGCTGAAAACACGTCTACGTTGGTAATGGTGTGGCTTACCACGGTTGATCGATTTCGGAACATTTCCAATAGTTCCATTCTCCGTTTGTATTTATCGGCCTCTTCAAACTTCAATTCTTCGGCGGCCAATAACATGTTTTCCTTCAGGTGGTTCTTTACGCTTGAGAAGTTCCCTCGCAGAATGTTTTTCACGTTGCGGATGGAGGCCATATACGCTTCCTCTGTTTCCTTTCCAATACATGGTGCATTGCAGTTGCCTATTTGGTATTCCAAGCAGGCCTTGAACTTCCCTGCTTCAATATTCTCCTCACTCAGGTTGTAGTTGCAGTTGCGCAGCGGGTAGATGGATTTGATCAGGTCGAGTATGATGTACATGGACTTGGCGGAAGTATAGGGTCCATAAAACTGTGATCCATCGTATTTGGGGTTGCGCATGGCGAATATCCGTGGGAATCGTTCGTTTGTAACACGGATAAGAGGGAAAGACTTATCGTCTTTCAACATCATATTATAGCGCGGCTGATGTTGTTTAATGAGGCTGTTCTCCAGGAGGAGTGCCTCGGTTTCATTGGCAACAATAATAATTTCGATGTTGGCAATTTTCGAAACCAGCACGCGTGTTTTACCGTTGTTATGTGACTTGGTAAAGTAGGAAGATACTCGTTTCCTTAGGTTCTTTGCCTTTCCCACGTAAATGATGGTACCTTCTTTATCAAAGTATTTATAGATACCTGGTTCGTGTGGGATGTTCTGTATGACTTCTTTGAGGTTTGCCATATTGGATGGAGGACAAAGATAGATTGGTGTTCATAAGAACTCAAAAAACGAGGCATAAAAAAAGCCTGTCCGAATTGGACAGGCTTTAAAGAAATGGCGACGTCTTACTTTCCCAGGTCTTACCCAAGTATCATCAGCTCTGAGGGGCTTAACTTCTCTGTTCGAAAAGGGAAGAGGTGTACACCCTCGATATAGTCACCTAAAACTCTTTATCCGCTTTGGCCATTGGCGTTGGCGGTTAATCTCTTAGTAAATTGACAATAGTCGAAAGTAAATAAATTATAAAAAAATATAAGTCTACGGGTAATTAGTACTGCTCGGCTTTGACATTACTGCCTTTACACCTACAGCCTATCAACGTCATCGTCTTTAACGACCCTTAAAAGAAGATTCATCTTGAGGTCAGTTTCGTGCTTAGATGCTTTCAGCACTTATCTGCTCCATACATAGCTACTCAGCGGTGCTCCTGGCGGAACAACTGATACACCAGAGGTATGTCCAACCCGGTCCTCTCGTACTAAAGTCAGATCCTCTCAATCTTCTAACGCCCACAACAGATAGGGACCGAACTGTCTCACGACGTTCTGAACCCAGCTCGCGTGCCACTTTAATGGGCGAACAGCCCAACCCTTGGGACCTTCTCCAGCCCCAGGATGTGACGAGCCGACATCGAGGTGCCAAACCTCCCCGTCGATGTGAGCTCTTGGGGGAG
>JAEPQQ010000139.1 GCA_017640445.1 Bacteroidia bacterium
AATTAACGTAGAAAACGTTCTGTCGATTGTATACATTGTAAATTGTAAAACTCCAGGTTTGCAGGGCGTTACCTATTTCTTTTTTGTGATGGACACCTAAGTCCAGCCGATGATACGCAGGTAGCTTCAGGTTATTCTTACTTCCATACTGTTCAATCAGGTATTGTTGATTTTCTACATTCAGCAAATAGTGTACTTCAGGTGCGGTAAGGTAATTTCCGGAGGCGTACGACCACGTCCCGCCAAAACTCAGGTTGGAGTTGTATTGGTAATGCAGAACACACTTAAGGTCGTGTCGGCGATCGTATTGAAACGGGTACCATGCCCCATCATTGATGGAGGGAAGAGATCGTTCGCTTTTGGACAAGGTATACCCAAGCCAGCCGTTTATCTTGCCCTTTTCCTTCTTTAACATAAACTCTACTCCCTTCGATCGTCCTTCGCCGGTTAACAGTGCCTGATCCCATTCCGAAATGAAATCAGAAACACCGTTTTTGTGCTCAATGATGTTGTCAAAATATTTATGGAACGCATCTATTTTAAATACGAGACGTTTGTTGAGTTTACGAGTATAGCCACCAGAAAAATGAATGCAGTGCATAGGTTCAATGTGCTCGTCTGCTGGTATCCATATGTCAATGGGAATACCGAGTAAATTATTGGGAACCTGTAGCATAAATTGAGAGGTTTTTGAAAAGCCAAACTCAAATTTATTTTTCGACTTAACGTCAATTGAAACGTTTAATCGCGGCTGTAACGACTGGTAAGATTTTTCATTATCGAAGTTTACGTAATGAATCCCAGCCATCAATCGGAAGCCTTTGTTAGCATATACATCCTGAATAAAATACCGTTGTTCCAGAATTCGACTATCCCTGAATTGAGATGTTGTATCATATAAAATGGCGTCCCCTTCTTTTAGAAAATATTGTGAATTCGAAGGAGAGAAATTATGCCATACGTTCTCCAAACCGATCTTAAAATGGTTGTTATAACGCGGCAGTGTTTTGATGTAAATACCGGTTTTCCAATCGGATATCTTACTCTGATAACCAAGCTGTGTTTCGCGGTAATATCGATTCGGTTCTGGGAGATCAATCAAAAGGTTATATTGGTTCTCATGGTTAAAACCATACTGCGAGTAGCCAATCTTTGCGTGCATACTCATTGTATTGTTGATCCAGGTTTTGATTCCGGCAGTAGCCAGTCGGTTGGACTGAACAAAGAAGTCATTCTTATTTTCGGTTACTTCCCTTTCGTCTACCAGACTTCTGATGTAACCTTTGTCACCACCAAGATAACCCGACAGGTACAATTGTGTTTTATCTGACACTTTGTGGTTCAATGTACCCGTAAAATCGTAGAAGAAGTATTTAAACCGTGAGAGTTGATTCTGCTGTTGGATCTGCTCATAAAACAAAGGGAAGAAGTCGGTGAAGGATCGTCTACCGCTTATGAGTAGCGAGGTCTTGTCCTTCACAATCGGCCCGTCGAATACGGCCTGGAGCAATACCGGGTTAATATTGGCCTTGGAATTCCATTTTTTGAAGTCTCCAACCTTGCTCTTTACATCGAGTACTGACGATAAACGTCCGCTGTATTGGGCGGGGAATGAATTTTTATAAAACGAGATACTTTGTATTGAGTTCTCGTCGAAAACAGAAAACAAGCCAAACAGGTGCATTGGGTTGTAGAGTTCCATGCCATCAAAGAGAATAAGGTTTTGGTCTTTCCCTCCACCTTGTACCACCATGCCACCATTTACCTCAATGGTGCTTTGAATGGAAGGCAGGAAGCGCAAACTGTTTAGGATGCCCGGAGAGCCTGATATTGATGGAATTTTAGACAGCTCGGCCATATTGATATCGATACCGCCCGTTTTGCTCACCATCAGAAGTGAGTCGTAAAGATCTACAATAGTTGTGTTTAACCGGTTGTCTGGCACGAGAAGGAACTGGTCGGGTTCTTCATCTATTTCTGTTACAACAAAGTATGCATTCTTAAATCCTGGAGAAACAATAAGAAGGTCAGTTGGAAGTCGCTTAACGTTTAACTGGAAATATCCGTCGTTATCGGCTTCCACCCATTCGTTATTGTTTACAATCAGGGCCGACACCACGGGCTGTTTACTCGAGGAATCCAACACAAACCCGGACAAGGTAGTTTGAGCGAGGCTTGGTTTGGGTTTGAATATCAGCGCGTCTTTTCCAAGGCAAACGTATTCCAGGTTTTTATCGCGAATAAGTCCCTTAAGGATGCTGGATATCTTTTGTTGTTCGATATCGAGTGTATAGAGTTGATCTCCGAAAACACCCGAAATATAGTTGACGGAAAAGTGATTGTCTTGCGCCAGTTTTTGAATGCATTGTTCGGCGGTAAGAGCCTTACATGAGAAGTTGACACGTTGTTGCAGAAAGTCACATTGTCCATATGCCCAATTTCCGGCAAAATGAAGCAAACATGTTAAAACGAAAACCGTGCCCAGACGTAACACACGGTAAATCTACTACTTTAGAACGTAGATATCGCCCACCAGTGAAGCGGTGGTATTGGTTACCACCTCGATGGTTTCAACTATCTGGTTTGTAGGAATACCAGACAACTCCAGGGTATAACGCTGATTTTCAACGTCTTTAGGCGCCTGGATGTGTAAGTTTTTAGCTTTTCTTAAATCTTCTAGAATAACTTTCAGCGGTGTGTCATAATAATCAGTTACCTGACTTTTTAACGCAGATAAGTCATTTGGATCAAAATTCGAACGAGAAACCACTCCGCCATCATTATATGAAAAATCAAGCTGGTCTCCAGCAAAAAGGGTTACGGTCTGATTGCCAACATGCACTTCAACAATCCCAGTGTTTACCCCTACAGTAGCGGAGTGGTCGTCTGTTCTAACAAGAAAAGTAGTACCTTTGACAGTGGCCGTGAGGTGGTCGGTTACCACCTCGAACGTCCTGTCTTTATCCGGTTTTACGACAAAAAAGGCTTTTCCATCCAATCTCAACTTACGGTCGTCTTGATTGAATTGTTGATCCATTTCCAAAGATGAATTGTCAGACAGGTACACATACGACCCGTCTTCCAATCCCTGTACGGTTTTTTCAGCTTCATTGGTATACGTAATACCCGCTTCAAAACCCTGTGTACCAAATTGTTGATACACAAAGAGCGACGAAACAATAAGTAGCACAACAGCAGCAACCCTGTAAAACGCTCTATAGTAATTGGGACGAAGAACAACCGTTTTAGGCCGCGTATCAGATGTCATTTGCTCAAACGAGGTCCATGATTCCTGCGCGTTAAAACGATCTAAACCCGGGAATTTGGCCGTATCAGCAGCAAGCCAAACTGCTTGATAGGCTTCCAGTTCAGCCTTGAACGCAGCATCCTCCTTCAACAGTGCATCGCACTGCTTCCGTTCGGAGTCGCTCAGACTTCCCGTCAAATACCCAATGATTAAATTCTCGTTACTCAATTTCTATGTGTTAAATCCGCATTAACCTGACTCGAGTCTTCAAATAGTTTAATGTGTTACGATTCTGCTGACTCTCGTCCAACCATTGCCCCAACTCTGCTTTCTCCTCTACCGTGCACTGGTTTAGTAAATACCTTAACAAGGTATTACCTTGTAAATAGTTCATAATCTCGGATTATATTAGTTAAACACATATTTATTGCCCTACCCCCACTCTTGTTACACTTTTTTTTACAACCCATTGATTATCAGGTTAAAATATTTTTTCTTTTAAGAATTTAAGGGCTTTACCGATCTGATTCTCCACGGTTTTGGGAGAAATATCTAACAGTGTAGCGATTTCCTTGTACGATTTCTTGTCTTCCCGACTCAATCGGAATATGTATTGCCTTTTTTCAGGTAGTTGACCAATCAGGTATTCAATTTTACGTTTTAGTTCCTTTCCCTGAAGTAGTTGTTCTGCAATATGTGGAACAGAGGCATCTTCATTCTCCAACGCCGTAACCACTTGCTTTCTTCGTTGATCGTTTAAAACCTGATTACGTACAGAGGTGTACAAATACGATGTTGGGTTTTCGAGTAACGTTATATCCCGATTGGTTTCCCAAAGCTTAAGAAATACTTGTTGAACAGTATCCTGGGCGAGTTGAGGATCACCACAATAGAAATTGGCAAAACGACAGAGCGCTTCAAATTGCTGAATGTACAGCTGCTTAAACCTTTCTTCCAACAGAACTTAGGGTCTAGTCAAAATTTACGACAAAAATAGGTATACCACCTTGTACTAGTGAACAGCACTGTATCGGATTTAGTACATGAGGATGGATATCATGATCGAAATATGACTTCAGATTTTCTTGAGATCTACCTTAAACATGGTGGAAGTAGCCCGGTTTGTACGCGTTCGTTTACCATCTTTTTCGACAAAAACATCGGCTTCACAAAACACCAGTTGTCCACCATACTTGGTAACCCGACCTTCAGCAATCAACATATCACCGATACCCGGATTGAGGTACGACATGTTTAAATCAGTTGTTACCACGCCAAAGTGTTTGGGAACCAATGAATAAGCAGCGAACCCCATTACGATATCACTTGCCGTTGCCATCACCCCACCATGTACAAAATAGTTTTGTTGCATGTGCTTTTCTTCGATCTCAAGACTGCCGCGTACATATCCCAGTTCAATCTCATCGAGTTTAAACCCCATCAACTTCATGAAGAACTGTCGTGTTAACTTCTCTTCAATATCCTCTTTAAAGTCCGGATTAAGACATTCGAACTTATTCGTCATCATCAAATAACATATTGGTTAAGGCATTCTGTAGTTCTGCCAGTTTATGTTGTTCCCGTTTTTCGCGTGTTCTTCGTATGCCCTCCTCGTATACCTGCTCTGCCTTTTCGATATTCCCCTCACGTTGAAACAATTTGCCCAGATGATAATACGTGGCCGTATAATCCGGGTCGCGTTCAACCAGTTCATTTAATATATTTTTGGCTTTGTCCCAGTTTTCCAGGCCCACGTATTCGATGGCCAAAGCATAATTCAGAAAACTATCGTTTGGCTCACTTTCTAAAAAACTTTCGAGTTGTTTTATTCTGCTCATTCTGAGATTTTAAATGGCAAATTTGCGTAATTTTGCTGCTCTTTTTTGGAGCATACAAAGAAATAATAAATGAATATATTAGTCTGTGTCAGTGCGGTGCCTGATACTACCACAAAAATCACTTTTGTAGACAATAACACAAAATTCAATACTGAAGGTGTTCAATTCATAATTAACCCATACGATGAGCTTGCTTTAACACGTGCGTTGGAGCTTACTGAAGCAAACGGCGGAGAAGTAACGGTGATCACAGTTGGTGATGCATCTACCGAGCCTGTTATCCGTAAGGCTTTAGCCATTGGTGCGCAAAAAGCCATCCGGGTTAACACCGTGCCTTTAGATGGCATGCACGTAGCAAAATTGATTGCAAACGCCATTGAGGGCGATTCATACGACTTAATTCTTACCGGTAGAGAATCAATCGATTATAACGGAGGTCAGGTAGCTGGTATCTTGTCGGAACTATTGAATACAGCTCTTATCAACGTTGTTACCTCAATTGATGTTGCAGGAAACACGGTTACTGCTGTTCGCGATATTGATGGAGGAAGAGAAACGGTTTCAGCTGACCTACCTTGTGTACTTTCAGCTCAAAAAGATTTGTGTACTCCCCGCATCCCCAACATGAGAGGTATTATGCAGTCGCGAACGAAACCATTGAACGTGGTTGAACCAACGTCTGAATATGCGGATACGTCATACGACTCATATGAATTACCACCGGCAAAAGAAGGCGTTCGGTTGATTGATGCAGCGAATGCCGGAGAACTGATAGATTTATTGAGAAGCGAGAAAAAATTGATATAGAAGAAGATGGTTTTAGTATTTGTAGAGAAGGACGGAAATAAGATAAAGAAATCTTCCCAGGAAGCACTAACCTTTGGTGCTGACCTGGCTCAACAAACGGGTTCGACATGTTCAGCGGTTGTTGTAGGAGGCGGAGACCTGGAAAACCTGGGTCAATACGGTGCGAGTAAAACATATGCAGTAGAAGGTTCAGGCCTTGATACGTTTACACCCGGAGCATATGCACATGCCGTACACTCAGTGGCAGCGAGTAATGACGCATCAACAGTGATCATTTCTGCATCGTATACGGGTAAAAGTATTGCCCCTAAGCTTGCAGTTAAACTTGGCGCTGCTTTGTCAACCGGTGTGGTAGCTCTACCATCAACCGATGGAGGCTTCTCCGTTCGAAAATCTTGTTTTTCAAACAAGGCTTTTACGACGGTAAGTGTCAATAATGCAAAACGCGTTATCAGCATTGTACCAAATTCATACGAGGTAAAGGCGTTCGACAATCAGGCCGATGTCGAGAA
>JAEPQQ010000013.1:0-10870 GCA_017640445.1 Bacteroidia bacterium
CGCAACACCGATTACCAGAGCGTAAATAATGCCAAGGTTAGACACCGCTGCGACCTTGCTTGCAACCTCCGACTGATATGCCCGGGTGAGGAAATACTGTGCGATCTGGGTTAACACCCCAATGAGTATAAGAAGTCCGAGTTGTTCCAACGTTGGCCAAACCCAACCGGGACCCAATATGGTATAGGTCAGGGTGATGGGAAAAGCGACCATTGGAAAGTATAGGATGATGACCTGACTGTCCTCGGTGAATTTAAGTTTCCGAATGCAATTGTAAGCCGCTCCACTTAGCATGGCAGCTGCTACACCAGCCATTACGTCGTCCCAACTTAATCGGGCGTCAAACCCTTTCATAATCAGTATGCCCGCAAAACTGATGGCAAAAAAGAAAAGTTGATGAAACCGCAACCGCTCCTTCAAAAAGAAGTGGGCAATTAATGCGGTAAAAATCGGGGACAAATAGTGAATCACCATAGCGGATGCCAGTGGTAACACATGAAGGGTGTAGAAAAAAAGCATGAGGGCCGTTGTTCCGAACAAACCTCTCAAAATCAATACTTTTCTGTTTGTACCCCAAAACGAAATTCCCTTGCGGCGCACAAAGTATGCAGAAAGAATAAGGGAAACAGCCGCCCGAAAGAAGACAATTTCTGCAGAAGGTATACCAGGAAGCAGTTTAACTGCAACATTCATAGCGGCAAATGTTACACCTGCCCATATCATCATTCGTACTCCGTAACTCATTAGTGTTCTGTTGATTCAGAAAAAAAGGCCGAAACCTTTAGCAAGACATCATCCGTGGTAAACGTACAACACGGTGGAGTTGTTTGGTCGTTTTCATACACACAGGGAGTTCCTTCATATCCCTTTGTGGCATGATAGCATCCGGCAAGGTCACACGGCTGCTGAAGCGCAAGAGTCTCACCTACGTGTGATCTTAAGTTTGGGTTTACCGATCCATAGAAAATGACGCTTGGCTTACCAAGAACCTGAGCGACATGCGAAGGCCCGGAGTCGAGTCCAACGAAATATGAAAAGGAGTCGAGTTGGGCGAATAGATTATCGACACCATGCACCACGTACTTCGAAAGGATTGGCTTTGTACCAGCCTCTGCTGCGACAAGTTCAACACAACTGTAGCCCAGCTCTTCCATCGCAAGAGCCAGTTTCAACCAATCCACGCCATGTACGTTTCGGTAACTTAACTTTTGACTGGGAGCCTGTATGTGAAAAGCAATACTTCCTTTCTCCCCTGCCTCTGGTTCGCTTCTGTGTTTTAGAAACAACTGTGCCGAAGGCAGTCGGGAAACCAAATGTACTCCTGCCCGTTTAGAATAAGCATCCACAGGGTGTAACATTGGCTCCTGTTCATAGGAGTTGTTGAGGTCGATATAAGTTGGAACCCGGAGTAGTTTAAACAAACGAAGCTTTAACCTGAGGAACCTGGAAGCCTTCCCTACCCGTTTTATTCTGGGATGCTGCTCAAAGATGTTAGCGAACCTACTGACAACAGTCACCTTACACCCCAGGTCCAGATAGTGTGAAACCAATGGGGCGATCCAGATAACATCTCCCATCCCCTGGTCTCTATGAATATAAACTGTCTTCGCCAAGTATCCGTTTAACGCTTTGTAATGGTGTAAAGATAGGTTGAACCAAAAAGAAAAAGCGAAGTCGTTGACTTCGCTTTTATTATTTCAATTGGATAATTATCCAATTCTTAGAGTCTTATGCCGTCATTTCAGCAATCACGCTGTTCATGTTTCGAACAGCTGCAGCGCTCTTCTCGAATAGGTCTTTTTCGCTATCGTTCAAGTTCACGTCTACTACTTTCTCCCATCCATTTTTACCAAGAATTACAGGCACCCCAATACAGATATCCGATTGGCCGTATTCTCCTTCAAGGTATACGCTACATGGGTAAAGTCTTTTCTGGTCGTTTATCACGCTATCAACCAAGGTGGCTACAGCCGCACCTGGAGCATACCAGGCAGATGTACCTAGCAAACCGGTAAGCGTTTTCCCTCCTACCATTGTATCTGCTGCTACCTGATTAAGTGTTTCAGCGTTCAATGTTTGACTAATTGGAGTTCCCTGGTAAGATGCAAGACGGGTTAAAGGAATCATAGTTGTATCTCCGTGTCCACCAATTACCATTCCCTGGATATCGTTTGCAGGAGCTTCAAGAGCCATTGACAGGTAACACTTGAATCTTGAGCTATCAAGAATTCCTCCCATACCAATCACACGGTTTTTAGGTAAACCACTTGACTTAAGCGCCAGGTAGGTCATAGTATCCATTGGATTACTTACTACCACAATGATGGCTTCAGGCGAGTGTTCCAAAACACTCTGAGTAACCGATTTAACGATACCTGCGTTAATACCAATCAATTCTTCCCGTGTCATTCCTGGTTTACGAGGAATCCCACTTGTGATCACTACTACATCGCTGTTTGCAGTTTTTGAATAATCATTGGTGGTTCCAACGATTCGGGTATTGAATCCATTAAGAGTTGCGGTTTGCATCATATCGAGGGCTTTTCCCTCAGCAAATCCCTCTTTGATATCAAGCAAAACAACTTCGCTTGCGATTCTTCTGAATGCGATTGCATCCGCACAGGTAGCGCCTACGTTTCCGGCGCCAATAACGCTTACTTTCATTCGTCTAGTGTTTGAAAAATTGATGGGCGCAAAGATAATATGAACTCGCCCATTTTTATGCCATTTTTCTACAAATTCATGGTAGGGATATTTCCCTCTACGACTAATCGTCCCTCGGTTGCCTCTTTTACCATTTCAACGGTCACTCCAGGAGCGAGTTCTCGAAGTTCAAAGCCTCTGTTCGTAATATCCATAACGCACAGGTTGGTTACCACTTTTTTGACGCAGTTCAATCCCGTAATTGGCAGCGTACACTCTTTGAGTAGCTTGCTCTGCCCTGCCTTGTTGGTATGCATCATGGCTACGATAATGTTCTTTGCCGAGGCAACTAGGTCCATAGCTCCCCCCATGCCTTTTACCATCTTACCTGGTATTTTCCAGTTCGCAATATCTCCCCGATCGTTCACTTCCATGGCTCCCAACACCGTTAGGTCCACTCTCCCGCTTCGTATCATGGAAAAGCTGGTGGCTGAATCAAAGAAGGCAGATCCTGGCAAGGTCGTTACGGTTTGCTTTCCGGCGTTAATAAGATCGGCGTCAACTTCCGCTTCGGTGGGGAAAGGTCCCATTCCCAGTAAGCCATTCTCCGACTGGAGTGTTACGCTCATTCCTTCTGGTATATAGTTAGCCACCAATGTGGGTACGCCTATACCAAGGTTGACGTAGTATCCATCCTGTAGTTCTTGTGCTATCCTCTTTGCTATCCCGTTTTTATCCAACATGTTTATTGTTTTATCAGTTATTATATTGATGAGTTAATTATTCAATGAATCACTGTTTAATTAACTATTGACAGGCTACCCGGCTGAAACCGTTCTCTGCTCGATTCTCTTCTCATAGTCGGTTCCCTTAAAAATGGTGTTTACAAATATTCCCGGAACGTGAATAAAGTTCGGATCCAGTTCTCCAGGTTCTACCAACTCTTCCACCTCAGCAATCGTGTGCTTTCCGGCCATCGCCATTAACGGATTAAAGTTTCGCGCGGTTGCTTTAAAGATTAGATTCCCGTCGGTATCTCCCTTCCAGGCCTTTACAATTGCAAAATCAGGATCGAATGCATGTTCAAGAAGGTACATCTTCCCATTAAATTCTCTTGTTTCCTTACCTTCGGCAACCTCTGTTCCGTATCCTGCCGGAGTAAAAAATGCAGGCACTCCTGCTCCCGCGGCTCGGCACCTCTCGGCCAACGTTCCCTGAGGAATTAATTCTACTTCAAGCTCTCCCGAAAGCAGTTGTCGTTCAAACTCGGCGTTCTCACCCACATAGGAACTAACCATCTTCTTAACCTGCTTCCCTTGCAACATGAGGCCAATTCCGAAGTCGTCAACACCGGCGTTGTTGGAAATACACGTAAGTCCTTTTACTCCTTTCCGAACGAGCGCCGAAATAGAATTTTCAGGTATACCACATAAGCCAAAACCTCCCAACATCAATACCGCGTTGTCGGAAATTGATGCTACCGCCTGATCTGCGTTCTCAACTACTTTGTTCATTTAGTGACTGTTTAGAGGCAAAAATAGGAAGATTTAGTCCTAGAAATGGAAGAAAGTTCCCAAATGCCAAAACCCATCATATTTCTATAATATTAGACAAATTATATAGCCGCCTGAACTCCAAAACCCCTGTATATTAGTATCTTTGGGTTTCTAACTACATTTTTGAAAGATGAAGAAGCTCGGAATATTCCTATTTTTAGCGTTAACCAGTCTAGTTATGTCTGCACAGACCTACGGGAATGAATGGATCAACTATGGCCAGGAATACTATAAATTCTACGTTGGAGAAGACGGTATTTACCGAATAACCGAACAAGATCTTTCAAACGCAGGCATCTCCACCACAGGTGTTAACCCTACGCATTTTCAGATTTTTAAGAACGGGGAAGAGCAGGCTATCTTCGTTTCGGGTGAAGGAGACGGGAGTTTTGACACCGGTGACTTTATTGAGTTTTATGGCACAAAGAACAGGGGTGAGTTAGACGAAGCACTTTACCGGTCCAAAAAGGAACATACCAATCCCTACGTTAGTCTGTACACCGACACCGCTACGTATTTCCTAACCTGGTCGTCCTCGCCTTCTACCTTTCACATTTCGAGCTACTACGACGGCAATTATACCGGCAAAACGGGCGACGACTACTTCCTTTACGAATCGCTTACAGAATATGGGAATGACCATTTTGCCGGGATTCCAAATAACAACAACCTGGAGCAGACGTTTAGTGAATATACCGACGGAGAGGGCTTTGTTGGAGATCGACTTACAACATTAACCACTTTTAAACTACCCACACCTGCCGTTTATTCCGGCGGACCCAACGCTCAACTTGAGCTTAAGGCATACAGTCGAAACAACCCAAAGGAATTCGTTAATGGATTTAACCACGAGTTTGGAGTTGCTTTAGGTACCAAAACCAATTTTATCTCTAAAACGGAGCTAAATGGGTATGGTCGTGTCGATATTGATTACAGTGACTTATCTATTGCCACTTCTTCCCTCGATAGTGTAACAACATTCTATTTTGGTGAAGTTTCTGCAGTTCGAAGCATATCAACCTTCACCTTGCCCTATGTTAAGGTGAAATATCCACGTGCATTTGACCTAAAGAAAACAGAATCACTGCTTTTTACATCGGAGTCGAGTAATACATATTTCCAGTTCACCAATTACAGTGGTTCGGGGAATAAACCTCGGGTTTTTGACTTGACCAACAACGAGCGAATTACCGGAGATATTTCCGGAACGACACTCCGATTCAATACATCCAAAACCAATGCAAAGCAATTGCTGATTTACGATGAAGATGACGTAAAGATGGTGTCTTCGATACAACCGGTCGACTTCAAACCTCTGGCTGGAAATGGCGCAAACTATTTGATAATCAGTCACCCCAGCCTTGCCAGTAGTGCCGGAGAATATCGTGACTACCGTGCTTCATTCGACGGTGGGAACCACAACGTTAGCCTACTACTAACCCCCGATCTTTACGATCAATTTTATTACGGAATCCATCATCCGCTGGCCATACGAAATGCCATCTACTTTCTGATGGACCAACTCAATGAGCCATTTGACAATATTTTACTTCTTGGAAAAGGGCAGACCTACACCCAAGTGAGAAGGAATGCTTCAAAACGAAACCAACTTGATCTGGTGCCTACACTAGGTTCACCCCCAACCGACTATCTGTTTGTGAGCTCGCTCGACGCGACAGATCTCACCATCCGGGTGCCAATTGGTCGAATTGCTGCACAAAACGACACAGAGGTTCGGGAGTACCTGGATAAACTAAAGGTTCACGAAAAAGTACAACCTGCTGAATGGCAAAAAAAGCTCATTCAGGTTGTTGGTGGTGAAGACCAACAACAAAACAATCAATTCAGAAGCTACGTTGACGTGTACTACAACATCGCAAAAGATTCATTCTTAGGAGGTTACCGAGTGGTTTTCTCAAAAGAAAAAGCGGTTGATGTTACAGAAGAGCTAGTTGACGTCATTCAGGAGGAAGTAGATAAAGGAGCAACCATCTTCAACTACTTTGGTCATGGGTCGGCACAGGTACTTGAAGTTGCCATTGGTGAAGCAGAGGATTTGAACAACTACGGCAAATACCCATTTTTTGTTTTCAACGGTTGTGCCCTGGGCAACTGCTATGTCGACATTTCCATCGGAGAGCAATACCTGTTTCAACCGCGGGACGGAGCTATTAGCTGGATGGCTTCCACCGGCTTTGGTTTTACCTCACAGCTACTGGGCTACACTCGTATCTTACACGAAGAGTTGCTAGTACACAAATACGGGGAAAGCATTGGTGAGGCCATTAAGGCCACTATTAATCGATATCAGAACAAAAACGATAACGTTAATATTCAGAACAGCCGACAGCTGGTTTACCAGGGCGATCCGGCAATCAAGCTGCTCAACCCGCAAAAACCAGATGTAACCGTACGAAACGGCAGTCTAAATAGCGACTTTAGTGTTATTGACAACATTGAGATCGATGTTGACCTGATGAATCTTGGGCGTACTTCGAGCGACTCGGTTACTGTTATTGTTACTGCGGAGAACTCAGACTCTTCCTCCAAAGTTTTTGAAGGAGAATTCCCGATCCCGGAGTATACAAGTAAAACCACCCTGAGCTTCGAAAAGACTTCTTTCTTTACAGGTCTGGTTAAGTTCAACATTGAGGTTGATCCAAAAAATTTGATAGATGAACTCGGCCCTGATGGCGAAATGAACAACGTTTATTCATTCGAACAACTGTTTGAGTTGAAAAAGCCATTGCTTATTTATCCTAAGTTAAACAGCATCGTTACCCAACCTAACGTAGACTTCGTATTCCAAATCGTGAATCCGAAAAAAGACGATATCGAAATCAATATTCAGCTTGACACTACTCCCGATTTTAAGAACGACGGCATTGCGCAATACAGCTTTACCACTGATAAAAACACGGTTGAGTACACCGTTTCATTACCACCACTTGACGGGAAAGATTTCTTTTACCGCGTAAAGACCATCCAAAACAATGATGAAAGTGACTGGAGCACCAGTGCGTTTGCCTACCTCTACAACACCCATCCGGGTTGGAGTGAATCGCACTATGAGAATCTGAGAAACATCGGAAAGTCGTTCATCTTACTTGACAGTCCATACGTTTCGCTCGAATTTGGTAATCGTATTAGTAACCAATACAAAATGGAAACAAACGGGGTGAATGAAGCCGGTTTCAACTGGAACATTTTCACCATTGCCGGGGAGTTTGGTATTATTTGCAACTACATGCCAAATGGTATTCGGGTAGTTGGTTTCCATCCGAATACAGAAAAAAGAATATCATCGGCCAACAGTTCCTACAACCTATCCTACCCTACCAATTGTGAGTACTGGCCTGCAGATCCAAAGATTCCGAGCCAGGAAGAATACTATGTACCCGGTGCTAAAACGGGCATCTACGAATACAACACGGGTTTAAAAGAAGATCGTGATTCGCTTATCGCCTATTTACAATCGGTTCCGGAGGGCTATCACATTATGCTGCACAACGAGCGTAACACCGGTATTGAAACATGGGAACAAGCCATTTTTGACGAATTGGCCAAATTTGGAATAACCAACCTAAAAGGAAAAAAGGAAGGTGAGCCATTTGCTCTGTTTGGAACAAAAGGTGACCCTGGTCAAAGTTTGGAGAAGTATGCTGATTACGGTTCATCGGTTCCCGCAACTGAACAGAATATTCAAATCGCGTTTAACATCTTCCCGAAAGTAACGGAAGGAAGCATCATCACCGAAGAAATCGGACCGGCCACCTCCTGGGCAAGTGCACAGGTTGGTTTAAAAGACCAGGATTCTCCTAAAGATCGTTTCTCGTACCATATTATTGGAGTAGACACCGTAGGAAACGAGAAAACATTGTTTTCAAACATCACTGATCAAAGTGTAGACATCACTTCAATAAATGCCAAACAATACCCTTATGTTCGGTTAAAACTCGACCTAAGCGACACCTCGGGCTATACACCGATGAACGTTGATCGTTGGACGGTTTTCTACGAAGGTGTAAGCGAAGGAACTATTGACCGGGATGCCCTGGACTATGCCTCTACCGATACATTGCAAGAGGGAGATGTCTTTATGTTTGCTACCAGTTTCAAAAACATATCTCCTATCTTCTTCGATTCGAGCCAAACCCAGGTGCGTATTGTAAGTGAGTCGGGTATCTCTACAGAACTTGCTTTGCTCAACCACGACACCATTAAATCAGGGGAAAGTGTTGAAATACGCGACACTATTGAGACGGAAGGACTCTCGGGACGATACCAATTGTATGTTACCGCTAACCACGATCGTGATGTTCTTGAAAATCAGTACAACAACAACCTCTTCTACAAAGAGTTTGTAGTAACGCAGGACAACCGCAATCCGCTGATCGATGTTACCTTCGACGGAATTCATATTTTGAACAACGACATTGTGAGCCCTAATACCGTGATTGTCATTTCGGGTAAAGACGAAAACAAGTTCTTGTTGCTGGATGATCCTTCATTGTTCGATATTCAACTCAAATACCCAAACCGGGACACCTTTGTTACCATTGATCAAAACGACGACAACTTTGAGTTTGTTCCATCTACTTCTGCCGACCAGAAAGCAACCGTTATCATATCAAACGTGGACCTGCCAGACGGGACCTATACCTTATCTGCCTTGCTGAAAGACCGTTCGAATAACGGCGAGAGCGGCCTACCCTATTCCATCAACTTTCAGATCATAAACCGAAAAAGCATTTCGAACATCTACCCCTACCCAAATCCATTTACCACTTGCGCGCGGTTCATGTTTACCGTAACGGGTAATGAAGTTCCGGACAAGATGAGAATCAGTATCTACACCATTACCGGACGACTGGTAAAACAAATTGATGAGGTTGAACTCGGGCCGATTCGCGTTGGTAATAACCTTTCGGAATACTGCTGGGATGGAACCGACGACTTTGGAGACCGACTGGCGAATGGTGTGTACCTGTATAAGGCCGAGATTTTCTCTAATGGAGAGAAAATCGACCTTTACGAAACCTCGGGCGACCATTTGTTCAACAATGGCTTTGGTAAGCTTTATATTGCACGATAATTATGAAGAACCTACTCGGACTAACTGTTTTAATAAGCCTAATTGCGTGGGGATGTAAATCAGACAACTGTACACCTGAGAAGTTCACCTACAGGTGGACAGATGTTAAGACTATTGACGTTGTTAAAGACACCGCTTCTAACCACGAGCTGTACAATATGGTGGATGGAAACGATCTGGTTTTTTCCTATGTGCGGACGGGTGAAGTATGCGAAGACGTTCTTGATGGAGATTGGTCCGAGGTCATTCGGTTTCGAGCGGATAAGGATGCTAGCGAATTTGAATACGTTGATTCGAACATGGCCAAGGCCAAATGCAACTTCCTCTATTCAAGTTTCTCGGCCCATGGTATTCCTCAAAAAGTTAACAAAGGCACCATCAAAGGACGCAAATTGAATAGCTCCGAATGGGAAATATCCCTTTCCATTGTTACGACTCCTCAAGCGGCAGAAGACACTTCCAGAACGTTTAAGTTCTTCCAGAATTTTATCCAATAGATTGGCAACCTAGGTCACCTGGTATCATTATGATCATCTAAGGTCTTTGGTAACCTGCTTACTCCGATTTAAATTCGTTGCCAGGCAATGTATATTCCAAAACACTTTCAGGGGCACGATGTAACCAAAGCCGTTGAGTTCATTAACACCTACAACTTTGGGTTAGTAGTTGCAGTGGAATCGAACCGACCCATAGGCACCCATTTACCTTTCAACGTCCACTACGAAAACGATAAGCTAACGCTGGTTTCGCACTTGGCCAGGGCTAATTCCATGAGCGACCTCCTTGATTCGCAAGAAATACTCTGTGTGTTCTCGGAACCACACGCATACATTTCTCCCATCCATTATGAAAAAAAACTGAGTGTGCCTACTTGGGATTATGTGGCCGTGCATGCCTATGGTCGTGCTTCGGTGATAGAAGACCCCGAAAAGGTGGTTCGGGTTTTACGAAATACCGTCGAACTATTCGATCCTTCTTATCTGGAAGAATGGTTAGCGTTACCATCGGAATACATCACAGGAATGCTGCGAGGCCTCGTTGCGTTTGAAATACACGTACAAGACCTTCAATTCAAGGAAAAATTAAGCCAAAATCGGAGTAACCAGGAACGGATGAACATTGCACATGCCTTTGAAAAAAGCGATGATCAAAATGAGCGTATCATCGGAAACATGATTAAAACATATTCTAACAAAACACCCGAATAACAATGGTTGCAGAACAATTTGCACGTGAATTTGAGAGCTACCGAAGTCAGCTAAAATCGTACGTATTGCGTATGACGGCCAATGCAGAGGATGCCGAAGACATTGTACAGGACACCTACCTAAAGGCACACGCCAATCTCTCAAACGTTCGGGGTGATTCCTCGTTAAAAACCTGGGTGTTTAGCATTGCCTCAAACCTTACCAAGGACAAAATGCGAGCCCAAAAGCGCTGGCCTGAGAACGTTACCGACATATGCAAGGAAGCTGCACTAAGTAACCAGGATTTCTTTCAGGAGGCCATGAACATACGACACACGTCGCCCCACGGAAATTTTGAAATTAAGGAACACATTGCCTTCTGCTTTCTT
>JAEPQQ010000013.1:10880-15227 GCA_017640445.1 Bacteroidia bacterium
CTTTGCGTGTCGAAATCGTTGCCATTGGAACAACAAATGGTTGTTCTGCTAAAAGAGGTATATGAGTTCCAGATTAACGAAATTGCCATCATTCTTGACCAGACAGATGCCATGATCAAATACTACCTGCACACCGGAAGGGCTAAGATGGTAGAAGTTTTTGACCACCGGTGCTCCCTCATCAACAAGAAAGGTGTATGTCATCAGTGTACGGAGTTAAACGGTATCTTTAACCCCAAACAGAATGCCCAGGAAGAAGTGGTTAAAATCAAGATGGCTAAGGACGCGGAAAACAAAGACAAGAACACACTTCTTGATCAAAGAATGGAAGTTCTAAAGGGAATCGATCCTTTTTCTTCGGGAGCATATGAATTGCAACTCCATCATTTAGAGCACAATAGAAAGGTGATGGAAAAATATTTAGAAAAAAACGACTAAAATCCTATCAAACCATAGAGGCCAATCGTCACAATTAAAACAGTTAATGAAATGAAAAACTTTTTAACAATTTTAATTCTTATGACAACCGCAACTGCGCACGCTCAAATTGGCAAGGCAACAACCGTAAAAAACACGTTTAACCAGGTTACTTCTGTAAGCATCAACATCGATGCCGACTCATCGATTATCTGGACGTTATTGACCAATGCTTCGGATTTTCCACGTTGGAACTCGACGGTCGTTTCCATTGAAGGAGACATCAAACTGGGAGAAAAGATAAAGCTGAAATCAACCCTAGATGAATCCAGAACGTTTAAGATCAAAATTAAGGAAATGGAAGCCGAGCATCGCATGGTTTGGGGCGATGGTAAGGGAAGTAGGGAATTCACACTTACTCCAAAAGACGGAGGAGGTTACACGTTCTCAATGGTAGAAAAAATAGGTGGACTCATGTTTCCTATGTATGCGAAATATCTTCCTTCATTTATCGAAAACTTTGAACAATATGCACTCGACCTGAAAACCGAGGCTGAGGTAATCGAACGATCTGGTAACTAGACATTCCAGTCTTTCAAGACTTTCTTTTCCCGAAATGTATTCCGCTTAACTTCGTAGGCGAACATTTCGGGATTTTTTATGTCAGAAGAAAACGAATACATCTTAGGTACCGACCGTGAAGAGTTGTTTCGGCTAGGCATCCAGCATCAGGTATGGGCCTCTGAAGCCCAGCACGGGTGGAAACTCGCTGGCTTTACGTCGGGGCAGACCATACTAGACTTAGGTTGCGGCCCTGGCTTTTGCACAAAGGAACTGGCGTTTGTTGTTGGACCAACGGGTAAGGTTATTGGGGTAGATCGATCCAAAAACTACATTGATTATGTAGATCAACTTAGTCGGCTTCACGGTCTTCCCATTGAAACCATACATACAGATTTTGACAACATGGACCTGGCAGGTCTTAAACTGGATGGGATGTATTGCAGGTGGGCATTGGCCTGGATACCAAATCCCGGGGAAATACTCTCGAAAATCAAAGAGCGTTTGAAACCAGGAGGCCGTATGGTTATTCACGAGTATTATGATTGGTCTACCCACCAAACTTCACCGGCTCCCTCTGAGCTCGCTACCGCTATCCAGGCTGCGCTAAAGAGTTTCAAAGACATGGACAGTGAGATAGACATTGGGCGCCATATACCGCAGATTGCCAGGGAAATTGGCCTCAAAGTGGTCAACCTGAGGCTGATCTCCAAGCTTGGAACACCCAGCAACTCAATCTGGCATTGGCCCAAGTCGTTCTATCATACGTACTTCCCCAGGCTGGTTGAAACCGGGTACCTTTCGCAAAAACAATGTGACCAGGCATTAATGGCTATGGACGAGCTTGAAAAAAATCAGGAAGCTACCCTCTGTTGTCCTTTGATGATTGAAATTGTGTTGGAGAAATAAGTTCAGGGCAAAGCTTAACTTTGCAGCCTAAACTTTTACGAATGAGATTCCTAATCACGTGCTTTCTGTGTCTGCCTGGCTTCTACTCCGTGGGGCAAAGCCAACTAATTGAAAGTCAACACATAGACTCTAATCACACTTACTCGCTTACCCTTGATTCGGGTTCGTACTACCTCCAACTTTGGAACGAGCAGGGGCCTGTGGCCACCAAAGGTAACATCGATAGCCTCGTTGCTTCAACTGATCGCAGCTTGCGTGCTATACACCTCAACTTTTTGTCACCTTCTACCGGCTTTGTTTATGGTTATCAATCGGGCTATGGTCATACACCATTCATATTTAAAACCAACGATTCGGGAAAACATTGGAAACGCGTTTTGTTTGAGAAATCGGAATGGGCCGCTCCTTTGCGCAAGGATGACTTTTTCATGTTCAACGACAAACAAGGCATTGTTATGTGTAATCTTCACAACGTTAAAAGTTTGGTTTATTACCTAACCAACGATGGAGGTATTACCTGGGAAAAACAAAAGTTCCGCATGCGTGAAACTACGTTGAAGATCAAAAACGACGACGCCTATTTATCGACCATATGTTCAAGTAATGGCAAGGTGACCTGCGTTGTAAAAGAGCCCGATTTGAACTATGGAAGAAACACCAGGGTGTACATACTTCGATCCGATGATTTTGGTTCCACTTTCCGAATTATTGAGTAGTTAAAAACCTAAATTTCAACTCTTTATCCAAGATTTTTTGCTTGACCACCAGAAGGGACTTTCGGCGTTTGCGAAACAATCCATACCCTTTCCACACAAACGAAAACCGTTTAAAATCCAAACGCAACAAGGCACTGATTAACGATTTAAGGGCAAATTGACTCGCTTGCATCTTCGACTCTGATGGATTCAAAAACTGAGCGGAAATGGTATTGCATTCCAGTTCAATCCTGTTCGCCTTATGGGTCGGAGGGTACCTAAACTCGTGTTCTACTGTTGCGTCCTCCACAAGAATTGGTTGATACCCATAGTATAAGCTTCGATAACACAGTTCCCGATCCTCAGCATATAAAAAGAAGTTCGGTACAAAGCCGCCCACGTGAACAAGAAAATCATGGTCCATCAACCACAACGCCGCCGGAGAAAATGCCACTGTTGACACTCCACTATCCAACTTGATTTTGCCCTCCGCAAAATGATTCATATCGTTGCCGTTAGCCGAGTAGCTCGGAGAAACTGGTCCAATTTTCCCAATGTGTTTGCGGGCAGTTTGGTAACCATCGACCAGTTTCTTTAGCGCATCCGGCTGAATTCTCACGTCATCGTTAGAAACAATCAACAGGTCGGACTCCATCAACTGCAACTCCGCAACGTACAGGTTAAACGCCTGACCATATCCTACGTTACTGAACGACTTGTAGGAAACCGCCGGCAACAACTCAACCTGGCGCTGAACCGACACCGCCTCCAGGTTGTCCGCCACATGAATTTGGATATCAACGTCTTGCACGTTCAAGAAATCGCTGATTGTTGGCTCTAGTGCTTCCCATTCACAATATGAAACGATTACTACATGTATCATTCATCAGCGAAGTAAAAGATATAAGTTTGTAATTCCTTAGTTTTTGATTGACACCTACCTACGACATAAGTGTTTTGGTGCTTTGCTACAACGCAAGTAACTTTATTGAGCAGTGCCTCTCCTCGGTATTGACACAGGAACACACCTTGCGCGTACAACTGGTTGTATTGGACGACGCCTCTTCAGACCATTCGTTTGAACGGATACAATCGAGCTTGAAGTTGCTCGACTCTTCTGATGTTATAGCTATTCAAAACCAAGAGAATTTGGGATGTTATCACAACCTCGAAAAAGGTTTGTCGCTTTGCCAAGGCAAGTATATTGCCTATCTGGAGGGGGATGACTTCTGGTTATCCACCACTAAGTTACAAGATCAGTTCAACCACCTTGAATCGAACAAAGGCCTTTCTGGCATTGGTGGTAGATGTATCTTCATTGATGAAGCTGGCAACCAAACGGAACAGAAGTATTATACAGAGGTCGAGGATAAAACCTGGACGAATTCTGACTTTTGGGTCTATCCACCCTTTCAGGCTTCAAGTTTTATGTTCCGAAACACCCTACGCCTCCCCCATTCGATTGATAAGCTTTGTTGCAACGATAAGTTGTTGTACGTGTTGGCTTCTGCGCAAGGAGACATTTACTACCACAGCGGTTTAACCACGGCTTATCGATACCACAAGGAAAACGTGAGTCATCGGGTAGATCTAAAAACGGTTTACCGGGAACACGTCAAAACAAACACTCTGTTGCTCAACCATTTAGGGATGCGGTACGCTGTTTGGTATTTATTGGGGCTATTGAAGATGACGTATATGAGGTTTCGGACCTCGGGCCAATAATTCCTCAACCTACTTCAACAAATTCAACCGGTTCATTAGC